>JBKJVD010000097.1:0-15429 GCA_046590585.1 Thermoanaerobaculia bacterium
GCCTGGTCTGCGGATGCGAATGCGTACTCCCAGCGGGCACCGCTGCATGAAGACGCTGGCGCTGCGAATGTCTGCGGAAGCGCGGCTGGAGTCGACGTGTCGCGCGACGTCTTGAGCGCCAGAACGCTGCGGGTTCCCTCGAGCGCCAGCTCTGCGATCGCGGCGCGGCCAAATGCGCTGGAGAGGTTCGGCATCGTCATCTCCCCGAAGTGCCGGGCCAGCGGCGAGACTTTCGCCCGGGCACGCTGCTGCGTGGCTCCTGCGTCGAACGAGCAGAGATCCTGAGTCCTCGCGGACGCAAACTCCCCGGCCACTGCGGAAGCGACATCCGCCGCGGCCCACTTCATCACAGGCCGCAGGATCGTCATGCCGATGCGCTCTCCGAGACCGGCCTCGTGATCCCCGAAGAGATCGAGTGACTCGCCATCGTTCAGCGCAACTCGGGTGGTGGTCATCTCGTAGCGGAGCGAATCGAACATTCCGGCGCGAAGGTGAAGGGCGAGGAGATCGGCCGTCCATGCCGGGACGGGAGGCTCGAGCTTGCGCAGCGTCGCGGCGCTGAGGCGCACGCCTGCGACTGCGATCAGGCGGCTGATCATCTCGGGACGTCCATACAGTCCGCGGATCAACTGCCACGCGGCCTGCTGCGACTCCCACGCCTTCACGTGCTCGCCTCGGCTCTCCGCGTCGAGCGACACCATCGACAGCACCCGAAACATGCGCATGTGCGCGAGCAGGTTCGGCAGCGGCTGATTGGAACGGTCGCCGCTGTATGTCAGCGGCCAGCGCGGAACGTCATGCGCGTTGAGCTGCTGCGTCACGATCGCGATCGTTGCCGAGTTAGCATCGAGCCAGGCGCGCAGATTGGCGGGGAGGGCTGCTATGTCGTCGTTGGGACGCTCCATCTGCGCGGTCAGCCAGTTCGACAGCGATTCGGCGAGCTTCGGGTCGATCTGCACCGAGTGTTTGGCGCCAGCCAGTTCCTGCGCGGAGCGGAAATCAACGAGCGAGAGCGCGGCCTGTTCGAGCTGGGCTGCGCTCTCGTTCTTCGCATTCAATGAGGGGTGCCGCTTCTCGAAGGAGGCGTCCGGCTCGACTGCGGCGAAGGCGTGGTCGGCCTTCTTTCCCGCGCTCCCGGCCAGCGTGGTGAAGACGAACGCTGTTACCCCGGCGAGAAGGACGATCACTGCGAGCACGATGAGCAGGTTCTTCATTGGTGCCTCCCTGTGCTGTGACGCACTGCGCGGACGCAGGTCACAACGTCGGCCCGCCTCCTGCAGTTGTACATTGTCGCCATGTCTTCGTTCCTCTCCCTCTTCACCGGACGCCGTTCCCGCCGCGCGGTCGAAACTGTCTCGCCCGAGCGGACGTTCGCCGACGTGATCCTGCCGCCGGAAACGCGTCGGACGCTCGACGAAGCGCTGGCGCAGGTCCGGAATCATTCGCTGATCTTCGACCGCTGGGGCCTGGGTGAACGACACGCTACGGGATTGGGACTGGCGTTCAATTTTGCCGGCCCTCCCGGGACCGGCAAGACGATCTGCGCCGAGGCGATTGCGAACGCGCTGGGGATGAAGTTGCTCGTCGTCGATTACGCCGAGGTCGAGTCGATGTGGATGGGGGAGACGCCGAAGAATGTCGTCGCCGCGTTCAACTCGGCCTCCGAGCAGAACGCGGTCCTCTTCTTCGACGAAGCGGACGCCATCGCCACCCGCCGCGCCTCGGGCGCCAGCCTGCCGCAGCAGCGCGAAGCGAACCTCACGGTCAACGTGCTGCTGCGCGAGCTCGAGACGTTCAACGGCGTCGTGATCTTCGCCACGAACCTCGCCGCGAACTTCGATCCCGCCTTCGAGCGGCGGATTCGTACCCACGTCCGCTTCGTGATGCCCGGAGCCGTCGAGCGCGAGGCAATCTGGCGGGTGCAGATCCATTCGAAGAAGACGCCACTCTCCAGCGACGTCAATTTCAAGACCCTCGCCGAACGCTACGTCGCCAGTGGAGGCGACATCAAGAACGCCGTGATCAAGGCCGCATCCGCAGCCGCGCTCGAACCCGGCGCGGAGGTGTCCAAGCGAATCCACCAGCGACACTTCGAGCGCGGCATTGAAGAAGTGATTGGTGCGAAGGATGTGATGAAGCAGTCGCTGATGGGAGAGGGGAGTGATGTCGACCCGGTGGCGCGGGCGGTGCGCCACCTCGACGTACGATGGCGGGCCACGGCTCTCGTCCTCGGCGCAGTCGCCGCCGTTGCGCTGGCCGTCGCGATCGCCGCGTTGACGATGGTGATGATGCGCTGACCATCGAGCTCAATCCGTCCCGAAAGCACCCTTGATTCTGTAAACTCGAGTGGTGCCGGACAGCGAAGACGCGAAGCTGGAGAGGAAGACTTCCCCTGCGGTGACCAGTCCCGTCACGCCGGATGCGACCACGCCGCTCTCTCCGTCATTCGACGGCGGGGACGATGGAAAGGAAGCAGAGGATGACGGAATCGTCGTCCACGAGCAGAAGCCGATTTTTGCCCCCGAGGAAGTGCTCGCGCAGCGGTACCGGATCGTACGATTCATCGCGCGCGGAGGCATGGGTGAAGTCTACGAGGCGGAAGATCTAACGCTGCGCGGTCGGGTTGCATTGAAAACGGTGCTGCCGGAGATCGCGCGGAACAGCGTTTCGGTGGAACGGTTCAAACGCGAAATCAGCATCGCGCGGCGGATCACTCATCCGAACGTATCGCGAATCTACGATCTCGGTCTGCATCCCGGTCCACCGGAGACGCTGTTTCTGACGATGGAGTTTCTGGCGGGCGACACTCTGCTGGAGATCGTGAGGCGGCGCGGCCCGATGAGCGAACGCGAAGGGCTTCCGCTGATCGAGCAGATCGCTGCTGGGATGACTGCGGCACACGAGGCCGGCGTCATTCACCGCGACTTCAAGAGTGCGAACGTCATGATCGTTCCTGCGCTGTCCGGCGGCGTCCGGGCGGTAGTCACCGACTTCGGTCTGGCGCGCAGTTCTGCCGTGGACGACGATGCCGGGTCTCTCTCCATGACGGGCGCGATCCTGGGGACACCCGCGTACATGGCACCGGAGCAGGTGGAAGGACTGAAGTTGACTCCTGCCGCCGATATCTACGCGCTGGGAATCGTCCTCTACGAGATGACGACCGGTAGACGTCCATTCGAGGGTTCCACGGCGTTCTCGATTGCGATGAAGCGGCTCACCGAGGCCCCGCGTCCGCCGCGGATGATCCGGCCCTCACTCGATCAGCGTTGGAATGACGTGATCCTCCATTGCCTGGAGCGTGCTCCGGAGGCGAGATTTCAAAGCGCTGGTGAGGTGGTGAACGCGCTTCGCGAAGGGACGCCGCTGCTTCATGGAGCCTCCGATGCGGCGACTGTCGTTCTGGACCCGGTCGTTGTGCAGTCCAATTTGCCATCGGGGGCTGTGCCGTCGCCCATCCTGACGCGGGTTCGCGTGCTGACGCTGGCTGCGGCAGTGCTGACGGGGAGTGTTGCTGTATGGCAGTGGTCGCGCTCGCCGAGTGAAGTCGCGGTCGTCAAACCGAATGTCAGCTCGCCGAGGGTGGTTCTGCGGCCGGCGATCGCAGTCGCGGGCTTTACGAACAATACGGGCCGCCGCGATGCAGCATGGCTGTCCGGAGCGATCTCCGAAATGATCGCCAGCGAGCTGTCGGCTGGTGGAAAACTGCGCGTGGCGTCGGGACAGGACGTCGCGCGCGTCAGGACGGATCTCGCCATGCAGAGCGGAGAGAGCATTTCAGCGGACAACCTGAAGCGGCTCGGCGAAAGGCTTGGAGTCAGCACTCTGGTGATGGGGTCCTACACCGTCGTTGGGGAGGGGGACGGCGGCCTTCTGCGGATGGATGTACAGGTCGTGGAGCCTGCAACGCGGACGGTCGTGGCGTCGTTTGCAGAGACTGGCAGTGACTCGCAACTGTTCGACCTCGTGTCACGAGCGGGAGGAACACTGCGGAGACAGCTGAAACTCGGCGAGCTTTCTCCCCAGCAGGCCGTCGAGTTCAAGCTGGCCTCGTCCAGCAACCGCGAAGCAGTTCGCGCTTACGTCGAAGGGCTTTCGCGGCTTCGATTGCTCGACTGGAATGGTGCGCTGCCGTTTCTGAAGGAGGCTGTGGCGGAGGACAGGAATTACGCGCTTGCACATGCAAGCCTCTCCTCCGCGTACTCAGGTCTTGGCGACGACACCCGAGCGAAAGCGGCGGCGGAGCGTGCCGTTGCCCTTTCGGCAAAGCTCGGTCGTGAGCAGAAAACCGAGATCGAGGCGCGGCTGCATGAGGCACAGCAGAACTGGACCGGCGCTGCGGAGGCGCATCGATCGCTGTATGAGTCCTACCCGGACAACATCGATTACGGCTTGAGCCTGGCCAACGCCCTGATTTCAGGAGGGAAGACGCAGGAGGCCATGGTGGTGCTCGATCAGTTGCGTTCCTTACCCCTTGCGGCGGATGGCCGGGTCGACCTCGCGCAGGCTCGTGCGGCGCAGGAGGTCGGAAAGTTTGCCGATGAAAAGAAGTACGCGCGCGTCGCGGCCGATCGTGCGCGCAAGGCTGGCGCGCGCATGGTGTTGGCGCGCGCGCTGCTCATGGAGGCCAGTTCCAGCATCGATCTGGGAGACCTCACCGGCGGACGCGCGGCGGCGGATGCAGCGCGAGAGCTATTCAACGCGGCGGGAGATCGTGGCAATGCAGCCCGTGCTCTGGAGCTCACAGGGACGGCGGTCGGAAGTGGCGGCGACCTCGAAGGGGAGCGACGCCTGTACGAACAGGCGCTTCAGATCTACCGCTCCCTCGACGACCAGACCAGTGTCGCGCGTGCACTGTTGAATATCGGGACCACTCATGCGCTGCAGGGCAACATCGCCACGGCGCAAACATTCTTTGACGATTCGCTGGCAACGTTCCAGAAAGTCGGCGCGAAGTACGCCGCCGCGACTGCGCTCAACAACATCGGCGCGATGCTGTTCAACCAGGGCGAACTGTCCGCCGCCGAAAAGCGATATGGGCAGGCATTGACACTGTTTGCCGAACTGCAGGAGCGAAGTGGGACGGCACGCACGCTGACCAATATTGCCGAGATCCTCGAATGCCGGGGTCAGCTCGACCAGGCGCGCGATACCCATAGAGATTCGCTCGCCATCAACCGCGAAATCGGTGACAAAGGTGGAGAAGCATACGACCACTTCCGCCTCGGTGAGATTGCGGTGGCAAAGGGCGAACCGGCCATCGCCCGCACGAGCTACGAGGATGCGCTGAAACTGGATGTCGCGATCGGTGACAGGGTTGGCGTCGCGGACCTGCGCGTCGCGCTTGCAGCACTCGCGATCGATGATGGACGTGCGCAAGAGGCAGAAAAGGGTGCGCGCGAATCCGCCGAAATCCTCGAGTCGGAAAACGCGCTCGATCGAACCGCGCTGGCACTGGCCGTGGTGAGCGACGCGCTGCTGGCGCAGGGACGCGCGAAAGAAGCTCTTCCGATTGCTGAGCGCGCGTCGAAGTTCGCAGCGCAGAGCGGCGACCAGCGCGTGTCGTTCCGGGTAGCAGTTGCGGCAGCCCGGGCAAGATCTGCATCGAAGCTGCCGCAAGACATCGATGACGCAGTGAAGAGCCTACAGACCACTGCTGCAGCAGCGAGCCGAAGCCGGTTCGTTGGAGCTGCCTTCGAAGCACGACTCGCGGCGTGCGAGATCGAGCTCAATGCCGGTCGAGCGTCTGCGCGATCGCGACTCGCCGTGCTGGGTCGCGAAGCCTCGGCACGGGGATTCGGTCGCATTGCGCGGCGCGCTTCCGCGAGCGGCGTCTGAGTGTCATCGAACTCCGTTTCTCAATTCGTTCATGTGGACTGCCCGGATCATGATTGCCGACGACAGCGTGGCGTCGGTAAACGTGATTGCGGGAAGTGAGAGCGTCGAGCGTGCGGCCGCGAGTGCCGTTCGCATCTCGGTCAGATGCACCGCTTTTGCGATCGTGACGCCCGGCGTGATGGTGGGATCCGTGAAAGAGAAGGTGCCCGACCCGGCGAGCGTGCGGACAGCATTGACGGCGTTGCGAAGTTCTGTGATGTGGGCAGCCTTTACCGTAGTGACGCCCGCCGTGAGGGTGGCGTCAGTGAAGATCACCGTGGTGGCGAGGTCCGGGACGCTGAAGGGTGAGGCAACGCTGGCAGCGTCAATCGACTTGATCGCGTAGAGGTAGGCGGTATTTGCGACCGCTGCATTGTCGGTATAGGCGCTGGCAGCAGTCGAGCCGAGTTTGACGAAGCTGGTGCCGCTCGCACTGCGATACACGTCGTAGGTCGCAGCGCCTACGGCTGCGGTCCATGTGATCGAGACGGAGGTGAGCGTCGATGCGGTGGCGAGGACGCCGGTTGGCGGCTGGATCGGACCGACCGCGACATCGACCGTGTTCGGGACGCCGAGCGGCACGCCGCTGGAGGGAAGTTGTGCGGTCACGAAGTCGAGCCAGGTGACATTGCCGCGATTGTCGACGGCTTCGATCACGTAAGTCAGGCGGGAGGTCCCGCTGATGGTGACGTTGCCGGTGAACGTGGTGTTGCCGCCGTTCGGAGTCAGATCGAGCGGGGTCCAGGTTCCCTGGTTCTGGCCGTCCAGCGTGTTGGCGCTGTAGACGATGAGGACGCGCCAGACCCCGCCCGGATCGGAGACAGGGACAGTCCAGGCGACGGTCGATGTGCTGGCCCCGTTGGTGACCTGATGGTAGTTGCCGGCGAACGGTCCGGCGCCTAACTGTGGACCGGTGCGGTCGCAGTTGTCGGACGGCGTGGTGCGGTTGTTGAAGTAGTACGTCTCGAGGTCGACGTTGCGATAACGGCGCGCTGTCGTGTAGAGAAGGGTCGAGTCGTTGCGGACGGCCTCGCCCGTGGTGATCGTGAGGCTGTTGACTTCGAGATCGCTGGGCCTGCAGGTCGGCGAGTCGACCCCTGGCACGACGCGGGGAGCGGTGGGACGGAGGCGCGTGACGCGAGGCGAGGCTCCATGGTTCGAGCCGTCGCCGCCGTTGGAGACGAGTTGCGCGATGACGGGAGTGAAGTTCGACTCCTCGTCGTACGTGCCACCCTTCCAGAGCACGCCATGCTGGCTCGTTCCGGCGAGGCGCGAATCGTAGATGAGATACGGCTGGATCGGAAGATCGCCCGAGCCGGTGCCGCGGTCGACCAGACCGTTGAGCGTGTAGTAGCAGCCGTTCGCATCGGGACAACCGGCTCCAGCGGCGAGCAGCGTGCCCTGCGAGTCGTGCTTCTGATAGACGCCGGCCGCGGTGAAGTCGAACGACAGGTTGAGCTGCGTGAGCGACGGAGGCAAGGCCGTGGCGTTGACGCCCTGGCTCGAGGTCAGGAGTCCGCGGGAAGCGAACGAACGCTGGACGCGAACCGCACCAACCGTCTCGATGGAAGTGGTCGTGGCTGCCGGTCGTGATGGAGCGGACGTGGCGCCGGCAGCGATGCCGGTCTTGACGGCGTACATCGGCAGGCCGTAGAGCGTCCATTGCATGACGCTCTTCTCGTCGTACGGATCGTAGCGAGGGGTCTCGAGGTAGTAGCGCTGCTTGGAGAGGCGCACCGCATCGCCGACGGCGATGGTGCCGCCGGTGGTCATCTGCTCGGTGAAGATCTGGGCGAGGCGCGCGCCATAGCCGATGCCATACTTCAGACCCCAGCCGTATCCGCTGTTGGCCACGTAGGCAATGGCGCCGCGTGCGAGCATCGTCTGCGGCAGGTCGAGCGAGCGGTTCGCATCAGTGCGGCAACTGCCAGGGACGCTCAGCCCACCATGGCATCCGACTGCGTAGAGGACACCGCCCGCGAGGTCGAGCGCGCCGAGCGACGGAGTCGAACAGGAGTCGGCGCCGAAGATGTCGGCGGTGGAGAGGCCCTGAATGTCGAGCGGGTTGGTCCCCGGAACGCCTTCCTCGTAATGAGTGGCGTGACCGGCGATGGCCATGACGCCGTAGCGCGTGCCGCCGCTGCCGGAGAGCTTCGATCGGAGGGCGGATGACCGCGCGGAGATCGAACCGAGGCCCCATGTGTCGCCGATGAGCGTGCCGTCGACCGGTGCGGTCGAGGTGTTCGCCGAGGCGTCGCCGAGGGTGCTCTTCCAGCGCGCGCGCATCTGGGTGGCGACGTTGGAGAGGAAGTCGTAGCCGGTGATGAGGACCTTGTGACCGGTTGTGGCATTGAGAAGCGACAGGTCGAGGATGCCGTCCTGGCTGATGTAGGTGGCGATGGTGGTGACGATCTCGGCTGGGGTCTCGACGAGTCGGCCGACGGCGAGGTCGGGGATGAAGAGGTTCCCGTCGAGTTGGGCGGCGCTGGTCGCATCGAGGACGGCGAGAGGATCGTCGGAGAGGTACTTGCCTGCCGCGAGCGCCTGGCCGACCGTCGTGGCCGAAGCGGAGAGATCGACGCCGTTGGCGTACGTGTTCTCCGGCAGGAGCGCGGTGTGGTCCTGAATGCGCGCCATGGGGATGATGCGGTCGTCGCCGACGATCACGAGGTACTTCACTCCGGAGTAGGCGGAGAGAAGGTTCGTACGAATGTACTCGTGAATGCCGCCTGAACCGAACAGCACCGCATTGGCCTTGGTGGAGTTGGAGGAATCGGCATCCCAGGTCGAGAAGAGCGAGGTAAGCGACGTGACTGAGGAGAGATCGACGACCAGACCCTGGACACGCGGATGGTTGGCCAGTTCCTGCAACTTGCCGGCGATCTGATCGGCCTGGGGAGTCGTGATGCCCTGACGCGCGATCATTCGCGCGCGGTTCCAGAGGACGAGCGTCTTCACCGCGTCAGGGTTCGCCTGAACGATGTAGAAAGGATTCGGGCTTGTGGCTGTGGTGACGTTGCCCGCCTGGTCCGTGACGACGACCTGAATCTTGTAAAGCGAGCCGGAGTGGCCGGAAGGGAACGACGTCGGAATCGTGTAGGTGAGACTCGTGGTGGCTTCCCCCGGGAATGCGCACGACCCGCCAGGTCCAAACGTCACCGGCAGGCCTCCACCGGTGGGTGCGGCGCTGTAGCTGACCCCACTGTTGTCCGAGTAGACAAGAGACGCCTGCACACGACAAATGCGGACGTTGTCGGACATGGACCAGGTGACGACTCTCGTGTTCGGCGCGCCTCCGTCGGTCGGAGAGAGCAGCCAGTAATCGCCGCCTGCGGGAGACACGATGGTAACGCCTGGGAAAATCGAATCAGCGACGTTGAGTGTGGCCGGCTGCGAAGGCACCGTGTCGCAATTTCCAGTCACGAGAACGCGATAGCGCGCGCCGGAGTCGGCTCCGGCGATTGGCGATGCGATGTAGGTCGTTCCGGTCGCGCCGACGATGTTCGCCCATGCCCCGTTTGCGGTCGCATCCTTCTGCCACTGATAGGATCTGCCTCCCTCAGCAGTGATCGAGAACGTCGCGCTCCCGCCGATTGGGGCAGTGACGCTCGCGGGTGGCGACGCGATGTTGACTCCGCATCCGACGGACACGAAGATCGAATTCGAACGGACGCCGCCCGATGTTGCGTGCAGGAGATAGAGCCCGACATCGAGCCCGGACGGCAGTCTGGAGAAAGTCAAAGAGGCCGTCGATGTTGAATATGCGGTTCCGTCTGCGGGAGCGAGCGTGAAACGTTTACCGCTGTCGACGTTGTAGAGCGTGAACTGTGGCGACTGCGCCGTGGAGTTGCTCTGCGCTCCGCTGCTTGTTTCAGAGAGGCCGAGCAGGTTGGTTCCAATGATCGTCAGCGGCGTTCCATATGTGAATGACGGCGCGGCCTGCGCGGGTCCCTGCGCAACCTGGAACGCGAGATCGTCGTGATCGTCATACGAGCCCGGCGAGCATCCAGATGGGGCGACCGAGCCTTGATACCGAAACAAAGCCCGGATTGCCTGTTGGCTCCCTCCCGTCGGAAGTGTCGTTGCGACGCTGATCACGTTAACACCGGCATTTGCCGGGACATAGCTGCCGAGCAGTGTCCAGACCGGGCTCGCCGCATCGGGAGCGATGTACACGTCCAGTGCATCCGATTGATAGGTCGAATACGCCCAGACCGTGACGTCGATGAGCACCGCTTTTCCCGCTCCAAGCTGTGAACCGTCCACAGAGCGCACTGAGATGGCGTCTACGGACTCGTCAACGTGGAACGAACCAAACGTTCCGTCGGCGCAACTCGAATTGATGGTGTTTGGCTGATTGGGCTCCGGAGACGATTGCACGTTGTCGCGCCCGATCAGCAACGATCCTGAGTCGCATGACGAAGCGGACGAATTACATGAAGGCGCGGCAAGTTGAGGTGAATAGACGGCGAGCTGTCCGGCAAGGATTGATGGTTTGGATGCGGCTGGCGTAGCGGATGGAGTGAAGATCACGCTCGTTCGGTCGTATTCATTGAAGACGAGGACACGACCGTCGGGAAGAATCGAACCGTTCGCCGAGGCCATGGCAACGAATCCCGAGGGTCCCGGAATCCAGGCGCGCGTCATCGGGTCCCAGACCTCGCTGGACGACTGTGATGCGGGAGTCGATCCGCCTCCAGCCACGAGCACGCGACCGTCGGGCAAGGGCACAGTAGCCGATCCGTTGCGAATCACCGACAGCGCAGCCTCGTAGCTCCAGGTGTTGGTCGCGATATCGTAGCGTTCGACGGTGTTCGTAAATCCATTTGCGTTCAATCCGCCGATCACGAGAACGTCGCCGTCGGGCTGGATTGCCGCGGCGTGCCCGAACCGGCCGGTATTGAGCGGTGCCACGATTGTGAATGTTCCTGTCCGGGGATCGTAGATTTCGCAGACCGGATTCGCTTCCTGCGGCTGCCCTCCCGCGATCAGGACGCGACCATCTCTCAAAAGGGTGGCTGTGTGAGTGCTTCGGCCGACGCTCATGGTGCCGGATGGAGCCCAGGCATTGGTGCGGTAGTCGAAGACGTCGGCGATCTTTGCGTCGGACGTGGGCGAGGGAGGATAGCCGGCGTTCACCGGAATGCCGCCGGTGATGAGGACCCGGCCGTCGGTCAGCATCGTAGCTTCGCCTTCGTACCTGCGGTTGGGAAGCTGCGGAGCATCCGTCCAGGCCTGCGTTGACGGATTGAAAAAAACCGGAACGCAGTCGGGCCTTCCGTAATCGCAGTTCACAGTGAGGACCCGGCCGTCGGGAAGCAGCGTCAACGCGGGGCGATAGCGGCCGCACTGCATCGGTGCAGGAATCGTCGTCCAGGAGGAGGAGACGGTCGAGTAGATCGCGGCACGATCGTCGACCAGCGCCAGGACGCCACCTGTCGTGAGCGGAGTGGCGTGCGATCCATTGAAGACTACCGGAAGTGAACCGGTGCTGCTTACGCTCAGCCCGGCGTCCGGCGGTGCGATGATATTGACGGCCGCAGTCGGGAACGACGAGAGGCCGCCGTCGTTGCGTCCGGTCAACACGACGTAGCCAGAGGGGAGGAGCGTCGCCGCGTGGCTCTCGGGGTTGTTTCCAACCGCGATCGAGGACCATCCCACTCCCGGTGTATAGAGGTCCGCAGTATCCGAGGGAGGATCAGCTGCCTCTCCACCGTAGAGCATGACCACTCCGGAAGGAAACAGGGTCGCCGTTGGCCGTTCACGCCCGTGCGGAACCGTAGTGGGCGTCCAACTCGTTCCGGTAGCGTCGAGAAGCATGCCGTTCGTCAGCCATGAGACGAGGACCCGACCGTCGTAAAGCGTTGTGGCCGTGGGAGAGTAGAGCTGTCCGGCTGGGGTGGTGATCGTCGTCCAGGCGTTAGTCGCCGGGTTGTAAATCTCCGCGGCATTGCCAGTAGGAAAGCCACCGACCACGAGAACCCTTCCATCCTGCATCAGTGACGCCGCGTGGAAGGAGTGGGCTGCTGCCATCGAGGGGCCTGACGTGATCGCGTTCGTGGCAGGGTTGTAGATCTCGACACTGGAGAGGTGCGTGCCACCATAGGAATATCCGCCACAAATCAGCACGCGACCGTCGCGGAGAAGCGTCGTCGTATGGTGCGCGCGCGCGATGCTCATCTGGGGTCCGTAACTCCACGTCGCGGTGGCCGGATCGAAAAGTTCAGTCGTGTATTGGTCCTGGCCGCCGACGACGAGCACCTTGCCGTTTCGGAGCAGCACGGCCGTGTGCCGGTAGCGCGCCGAGCGCATCGCTCCCGTTGCGGCCCACGTGGATGCACCGTTTGGAAGATCGAGGATTTCCGCGACGGCGGTCGGGGTCGATGTGTCACTGGAAGCCCCGCCTGCGACGAGCAGGCGTCCGTCTGCGAGCAGGGTTGCGGTATGCCGGTAGTGGGGCACGGACAGCTGCGGTCCACCGAGAATGGTCCATGCGGCGTCCGCGCGCGAGGCGCCGGAGATATGAAACAAGACGGCGACGAGAAGAGCTTGCGCCCAGCGGCGAGACCGCAATCGACGATGCATGAGTTTGCTCCCGTGTGAGAAGTATCCGCCTATGGCAGCGGAGCGTCGCGAATTTGTTTATAACTTGATTCAGGCAGGTTCTGCTTGGCCAACCAGCATCGGCAGCCTAGGTCCGGCGGAGTTCGCGACCGCGTGCGGTGCGGCCAGGTTGCGCGTGAAGCGATAGCCGCGAGGAGTGAGTTCCTGAGCTTGCCCCGGCAGGGGCAGAGGAGAGTAGCCGGTGGGAATCCGCGAAGCGGAGCACCCACCGGACCGATCGATCCCACGACCGAGGGCGCCCCGGCAGGGGCGCTGGAAGGTCACACGGCTGGTAAGTTCCAGCGCCCCTCCGGGGCGCACAGTTGCAAACACACATCGTGAGCCGGTGGGCGCGCCGTCGCTTCGCTCGGCTTCCCACCGGCTACTTTTCGATGCCCCTGCCGGGGCGTGGACCGAGAGATTTGCGGCCTCTCAGTCCTGAACTCCCACCAGGTTCTCGAACAATTGGTCGATCGCGCCGCGCAGGTCGCGTCCAACTCCGGAATGCACCGGCGACATCTGGAGGATCGTGCTTCTCGGTGCGACGAGCCAGTGGAAGCGTGCCCGTTGTGGCAGCTCTCCGATCGCTCCGGCTTCCGCGCCTCCGCGGCAGACCTTCGGGATCACGGAGAGGTGACTCTCGATGAGTGCGACGTCAGCCGAGGGTG
The DNA here is from genome assembly GCA_046590585.1 of Thermoanaerobaculia bacterium. Classification (GTDB taxonomy): domain Bacteria; phylum Acidobacteriota; class Thermoanaerobaculia; order Gp7-AA8; family Gp7-AA8; genus JBKJVD01. Next base: position 13,146 of record JBKJVD010000097.1, read on the forward strand.
CGAGGGCGAGCAGGCGCGCTTCGTCCAGCTCGATGCGGCAGTCGAGGTAGCCTTCCGTCGAGCAGAAGAGGATCACGCCCGCGTTGACGAACTCGCCCCGTTCGACGCGCGGAACGACACGGACAATCGCGTAATCAAACGAGCAAAGTTCGGGCACGTGCCGCCTCCTCCACCCACGGTCGCGGCCCTTCGAGCCGCGCCATGAGGTAGTCGCGATAGGCGATGCGATGCTGCGCCGCGTCGCCGATCGCGGGATCGTCGCCGAGCCATCCGTCGGGGATGCTGGCGAGGATCGCGTCGAGCGCGTCGGGCGTGATCAGCGCCGCCAGTTCGGCATCCACCGCCTCGATCTCGCTCGCCCAATGCAGCAGGACATGGTCCTTGATCCCCGCAAACGGAACGCGGCTGCGATCGTGCCCGCCATCCCAGTTGTGATGAAAGATCAGCGATGCGCCATGGTCGATCAGCCAGAGATCGTGATGCCACACCAGCAGGTTCGTATTGCGCGGCGTGCGGTCGACATTCGTCACCAGCGCGTCGCACCAGACGATCGACGACGCGAGCCGCGGCTTGCCGGCGATCGGCTTGTCGACCAGCGGATCGAACGTGATCGATCCCGGCAGATAGTCCAGTCCAAGGTTGAGCCCTTCACTCTTGCGGAGCAGGTCCTGGATCTCGGGGTCGGGCTCCGTCTTCGCCATGCGTAGATCGAGATCGACGAACACGATCTCCGGAACGGGCAGCTTCAGGAGCCGCGCGATCTCGCCGGAAATCAGCTCGGCGATCAGCGCGCGCACACCCTGCCCCGCGCCGCGAAACTTCACGACGTACATGCCGCCATCGTCCGCCTCACAGATCGCGGGCAGCGAGCCGCCCTCGCGGAGGGGAGTTACGTATCGGGTGGCGGTGATTGTTCGCATTTTGTAAGACGAATGTTGAATGCTGAATGTTGAATGCTGAATTGGGAACGGAGACCTCATCCCAGGCTCATCTGACGCTTCCGAAACCCTTGTGAATCATTCGGGCCACCATTTCACATTCAGCCAACTCTACATTCAGCATTCAACATTCAACATTCGTCTCCCAAATCAGCATTCAGCATTTTCTTTACGTGGGCCGAGCGTCCTCCGCTTCCTTCCAGATTTCCACGCGATGGCTTTCGTTGAGGAAGAGGCTCCCGATGATGAAGGTCATGAGCGCGACGCCGATCACCCAGTAGAGACCTGCGTAGATGTTGCCTGTCTGCTGCACGAGCAGTCCTGCGATGAGGGGGAGCGTGCCGCCGAACCAGCCGTTGCCGAGGTGGTAGGGGAGGGAGAACGAGGTGTAGCGGATGCGGGCGGGAAACGCTTCGATGAGGAACGCAGCGATGGGGCCGTACACCATGGTCACGAAGATCACCTGCACGAAGACGAGCAGGATCAGCATGAGCATGTTGGGATTCTTTGGATCGCTGCCGTAATGCGACATCGCCTTGTAGATGGGCAGGTAGGAAAGTGCGGCGATCAGGTTGCCGGCCATCATGATCTTCAGGCGTCCGATGCGATCGGAGAGAGCGCCGAAGACTACGAAGAACGGCATCGCGAGGAGCAGCGCGGTCGCAACGATGATGCTCGAACGGGTGAGATCGACCTTCATCACAGTCTGCAGGAACGAGAGCGCATAGAACTGTCCCGTGTACCAGACGATGCCCTGTCCCGCCGTCGCACCGAACAGCACCAGTAGCACGATCTTGAGGTTGGGCCAGTTTCCGAAGCTCTCCTTCAGGGGATTGGCGGACGTCTTCCCCTGGCTCTTGAGCGACGTGAAGAGCGGCGACTCCTTCATCTTGAGGCGGATGTAGAACGACATTGCCACCAGGAGGATGGAGAGAAGGAACGGTACCCGCCAGCCCCACTCCTTGAAGTCGGCCTCGGGGATCAGCTTGCGCACTCCGAGAATGACGCCGAGGGAGACGAAGAGGCCGAGCGTGGCAGTGATCTGGATGAAGCTCGTGTAGAAGCCACGCTTGTCGTCCGGGACGTGCTCGGCCACATACACCGCCGCTCCGCCGTATTCGCCGCCGAGAGCGAGGCCCTGCAGCAGCCGCAGCGACACGAGGAGCACCGGGGCGCCCCAGCCGATCGCCGCATACGTGGGCAGCAGGCCCACAGCGAACGTCGCCGCGCCCATCACGATGATCGTCACCAGGAACGTGTATTTGCGGCCGACAATGTCGCCGATCCGGCCGAACACCAGCGCGCCGAACGGGCGGACCAGGAAGCCCGCCGCATAGGTCGCGAAG
>JBKJVD010000060.1:0-11447 GCA_046590585.1 Thermoanaerobaculia bacterium
GGCTTCCAGCCGATCATGCCGACGTTCCAGGGGCAGGTCAGCGAAGAAGACCTGGTCAAACTGCTCGCCTACGTGAAGTCGCTCGCCGACTCAGGCGCGCCGGCTGCGACCGCGACCGCGCCGGCCACGAGTAACGCAACTCCAGTCACGACCACAGGAACAGGGACCACAGGAACAGGGACCACAGAGACCTCGACCGCGGCACCCGCACCGGCGACTTCTGTGACGCCGGCCACCACGGCTGCACCGGCAGCGTCCCGGAACCAGGGCAGGTAAGACGACCATGACCACTGCAGTGATCGACACACCCGTCACAGACGTCGAACCAAGAAATTACCTCAACGACGAATACGGCCTGCTCTCCTGGCTGCTGACCAAGGACCACAAGCGGATCGCGATCATGTACCTGATCTCGGTCACGCTGCTGTTCCTCATCGGTGGAAGTTTCGCCGTGATGATGCGCATCGAGCTGCTCACGCCCGAGGGTGACCTCTTCACGTCAGACACCTACAACAAGTTCTTCACGCTGCACGGCATCGTGATGATCTTCTTCTTCCTGATTCCGTCGATTCCGGCGGTGATCGGGAACTTCATCCTTCCGATCATGCTGGGCGCCAAGGATCTGGCGTTCCCGAGAATCAACCTGCTGAGCTGGTACATCTACATGGTCGGCGCAGCGTTCGGCGTCTACGTCATCATCGCCGGCGGTGTGGACACGGGTTGGACGTTCTACACGCCGTTCTCGACTCAGTACTCGAACACGCACGTGTTCGCGACGACGATGGGTGCCTTCATTACCGGATTCTCGTCGATCCTCACCGGCCTGAATTTCATCGTCACCACGCACCGGATGCGCGCACCGGGGCTGACCTGGTTCCGCCTGCCGCTGTTCGTCTGGGCCATGTACGCCACGAGCGTCGTGATTCTGCTCGCGACCCCGGTCCTCGCGGTCACCCTGGTCCTCCTGATGATCGAGCGCACGCTGCATGTCGGCATCTTCGATCCGGCGCTCGGCGGCGACCCGCTGCTCTACCAGCATCTCTTCTGGTTCTACTCCCACCCGGCTGTTTACATCATGATTCTTCCGGGCATGGGTGTGGCCAGTGAGGTCATCGCAGCGTTCACCCGCAAGCGTATTTTCGGCTACAAGTTCATCGCCTTCTCTTCGCTGGCGATCGCGTTCATCGGGTTCCTCGTGTGGGCTCACCACATGTTCGTCACCGGAATCTCGATGTACGCCGCGCTGATCTTCTCGTTCCTGACCTTCTTCGTCGCCGTTCCTTCAGCGATCAAGGTCTTCAACTGGACCGCCACGCTCTACCGGGCATCCGTCTCATGGGAGACTCCGATGCTCTACATTCTCGGCTTCATCGGGCTGTTCACCATCGGCGGTGTCACTGGCCTCTTTCTCGGTGCGCTCGGACTCGATGTTCACGTGACCGATTCTTACTTCATCGTGGCTCACTTCCACTACGTGATGGTCGGCGGCGGAGTGATGGCGTATCTCGCTGCGATTCACTACTGGTGGCCGAAGATCAGCGGGCGGATGTACCCGGAGTTCCCCGCGCGGCTTGCAGCGCTGCTGGTGTTCGTCGGCTTCAACCTGACCTTCTTCCCGCAGTTCATCCTCGGATACGTCGGCATGCCGCGCCGCTATCACGCTTACGCACCGGAGTTTCAGGTCCTGAACGTCCTCTCGACAGCCGGAGCCTCAGTGCTGGCGGTCGGGTACGCGCTTCCGCTGGTCTACCTGATCTGGTCGCTCAAGTACGGCGAGAAGGCCGGCCCGAATCCGTGGGGCGCAGTCGGTCTGGAGTGGACGACCTCGTCGCCACCACCCAAGGAAAATTTTCATCACACGCCGGTCGTCACCTGGGAAGCGTATGACTACCCGGGCATGCTGAAGGCCATGCGGGAGAAAGACAATGTCTGAGATGACCGCCCACACGGACGAGCATCACGAACATCACCCGTTCCTTCAGCATCACTTCGAGGATCTCGGTCAGCAGCACGAGGCTTCGACGCTCGGGATGTGGGCGTTCCTCGCGACTGAGTTTCTCTTCTTCGGTGGAATCCTCCTCGCGTACTGGATCTACCGGATCATGTACCCCGCTGCCTGGGCCATCGGTGCAGGACAGCAGAACTGGAAGATGGGCGCGGTCAACACGATCGTCCTCATCATCAGTTCATTGACCATGGCGCTGGCCGTACGTGCCGCGCAGACCAGCAACCGGCGCGGGACGGTCATCATGCTCGTCCTCACGCTGATGTTCGGCTCGGTGTTCCTCGGCATCAAGGGCATCGAGTACACCGAGCACTATCATCACGGCCTCTTCCCAGGCGCCGCATGGCACTGGAACGAGGTTCCGGAGGCTGCGCCGCAGGTTCAGCTCTTCATGCTCTTCTACTGGGGCATGACCGGTCTGCACGCGCTGCACATGGTGATCGGTGCCGGTCTGCTGATCTGGCTGATCGTTCGCGCGCAGCGCGGCCATTTCAGTCCCGAGTACTACGCTCCCGTCGAAGTCATGGGCCTCTACTGGCATTTCGTCGACATCGTCTGGATCTTCCTTTTCCCGTTCCTCTACCTCATCCATCAGGTGGGTCCGCATCATGGCTGATACGTCAATCGACAATCATCACGGGCACGCGCCCAACATTCACATCACGCCGCTCTCGACGTACTTTCTAATCTTCGGCGCGCTCTCGGTGGGGACGATCCTGACGGTCGTGGCGTCGCGCATGGATCTCGGGATGATGAACACGCCGATCGCCATATTCATCGCGACGATCAAGATGGCGCTGGTCATCCTCTACTTCATGCACGTGATTCACAGCACCCGGCTGACGTGGGTGACCCTCGGGGCGTCGTTTCTCTGGCTGGCAGTGCTGTTCTTGCTGACGTTTGCCGATTATCTGACCCGCCACCTTTCGATGTACTGACCTTGAATTTCCTCGGTGGCGGCATCAGGGTATGATGCCGCCGCCGCGCAATTCCGCTCGGAAATTCACCCCCTCACGAGACTTTTTCCAATGAGATACCTCGTCACCGGCGGAGCCGGCTTCATCGGCTCGAACTTCATCCGATTCCTCTTCAACAAGTACGGTTCCGACGCTCAGGTCGTGAACCTCGACAAACTCACTTACGCCGGCATCCGGGAAAACCTCGCCGAGTACGAAGGCGCGAAGAACTACAAGTTCTTGCAGGGCGACATCGCGAAAGCGGAAGACGTCGCGGAGGCCTACAAAGGGGTCGATGGCAGCGGGGTCGACGTCGTCGTGAACTTTGCGGCGGAAACTCATGTCGATCGCTCGCTCATGGAAGCCGGTACGTTCATTGAGACTGACGTGCAGGGTGTCCTCGTGCTGCTCGAGGAGGCGCGGAAAAGCGCGCCGAACCTCGAGCGCTTCATCCAGATCTCGACCGACGAAGTCTACGGTTCCATCGATACCGGCTCGTTCACCGAGACCGACGCACTCAATCCCCGCAACCCCTATGCCGCCTCCAAGGCCGGCGGCGATCGCATGGCTTACGCGTACGCGCAGACCTACGGGATGCCGATCATCATCACCCGCGCCTCCAACAACTTCGGCCCGTTCCAGTATCCGGAGAAATTGATCCCGCTCTTCGTGACCAACGCCATCGACGACCAGTCGCTGCCGCTCTACGGAGATGGCAAGAACATCCGCGACTGGCTGTTCGTCGAAGATCACTGCGCCGCAGTCGACTTCGTGATCGACCACGGCACCAACAGCGAGGTCTACAACATCGGCGGCGGCAACGAGGAAGAGAACCGCGAGATTACGCGACGCATCCTCGAGATCACCGGCAAGCCCGAATCGCTCATCAAGCGTGTCGCGGACCGCCAGGGTCACGACCGACGCTACTCACTGGAAACGAAAAAGCTCGAAGCCCTCGGCTTCAAGTGCGACACCGACTTCAAGGAAGCGCTCGAGCGCACCGTGAAGTGGTACATGGCCAACGAAGCCTGGTGGCGCGCCATCAAGGAACGCAGCGCCGAGTTCAAGGCCTACTACGCAAAGCAGTACGGAACCCCGACGGCGTAGTGGGTGAATGCAGGACTGCCGTGACGCGCGGCAGCCCCGGTCCGCGGGCGTCCGAAGCACGCGCCCGTTGGGATTCGCCGCGCGGGATGGAAGAACCGATCTCCGGGCGTACACTGCACCCGTGATTCACCGCTTCCTGATCATTCCCGGCTACCAGAACTCAGGGCCGCAGCACTGGCAGACGATCCTGGAGCAGACGCTGCACAACGCCAGGCGTGTGCAGATGCCGGACTGGGAGCACCTGGATTGCGACGCATGGGTGACAGCGCTCGATGACGCAATCCGTCATTGCGAGACGCCGCCGGTTCTCATCGCGCACAGTTGTGGTGTCGGCGCCGTGGCGCACTGGGCGGCCCGGCACTCGGGAGCCGTGCGTGCCGCGATGCTGGTGGCGCCGGCCGACCCCGATTCACCGGCCTATCCACAAGAGGCGAAGAGCTTCGCGCCGTTTCCCGAGTCTGTGCTGCCTTTCCGCTCGACGCTGGTGGCGAGTTCGAACGATCCGTACTGCAGCGTTGCCACTGCGCATCGTTATGCGCGTGCCTGGGGCAGTCAGTTCGTCGATGCGGGCGAGGCAGGACACATCAACACGGATGCTGGTTTCGGCCCCTGGCCTGCGGGTGAGCGCGTGCTCAACGACCTGCTGCGCTGAGCCGTCTCAGGCCGCCGGTCGCGTGCAGCGGTGGATGTCTTCAATCAGCGCCGGGATGTCGAACGGTTTTGCGTGAACGCTGTAGACGGGCATGTCGAAGCGCCTGAGGATTTCGCTCTCGGGGACGGCCGACGCGATGATCGTGCAGCCGAGGCGCTCGGGATAATGTTCCTGGATGTACTTCAGGACTCCGTATCCGTCGATCTTCGGCATCATCAGGTCGAGGACGATCACGTCGTAGCTCGATGCATCGAGCCGCTCGATCGCCTCGGCGCCATCACGCGCCGTCTCCACGTCGAGATCCTGACGCTCGACGATCTTCTTGAGCATCGCCCGGATCGGATCGTCGTCATCCACGACGAGGGCTCGTTTTCTGTCTGCCATGCGGTCGCCTGTCACTCCATGCAGGCCGGGATCAGCCGCACGCTTTCGTGAATCCTCTCATGTGCGGACGTCCCGCACAAGATCGACGCGCATCAGGTGATCGCCGCGATCAGAAGTACGGGTACAGCAATCAAGCCGACTACGATCACCACTGGAACCAGCAAGGCCACGATCACTGCACCGATCGCGAGAACGAACGCCAGCTTCAGTACGACAGCGATGGCGATGAACGGAAGCAGCAGCAGCTTGAACGGGAGCAGGACAGTCTTGATTGCCAGCTTCGCCACGAGCGTGACTGCCGCAAACGCCGCGATCACAGCGACCGAGCCGATCATCAGAGCCACCAGAGTCATGAAGACGAACATCGCGTCCTCCTTCAATCAGGAGTACGGACCCCGTTCGCCAATGTTGCAATCAGGGCCAGGCTAACTCAGTCATCCCCACTCGGGACACCCCGTGGCTCGTGGGCGTCTCGCCTCCGCGCGGAACGCCCCAGGAACTTCATCGCCTCCCGGCGCTCCGATCTCCCACAGGCGAGACGCCTGCGACCACCGCGTCGCGCCCTGCGCTAACTAGGAGCGAAGCTTCGCGACGTTCTCGAAATAGCGCGCGAACGCCACCATTCCGCCACCTGCCTGCTGCCAGTCAAAATTCTCGTTCGGGGCGTGATAGCCATGCTCCGGGAGCGAAAGCCCGAGAAACATGACCGGGCACTTCAGAAGCTTCTCCATCGAGATCACCGCCCCGATCGAGCCACCCTCGCGGACGAACACCGGCTGGCGCTTGAAGGAAAACTTCATCGCGTCCCGCACGGCGTCGGCAAGTGGTCCGGTCGTCGGCGCCGTGTAGGGATGCATTGAACCTTCGAGCTCGATCTTCACGTCGGGATTGCGTTCCTTGACGAACTGCTGGAGCAGTTTCTGGATTTTCTTCGGTTCCATATCGGGAACGAGACGGCATGAGACTTTGACTTCCGCGCGCGGAGGAATGACCGTCTTGATCCCCGGACCGGTGTAACCACCAACAACTCCGTGGACGTCGAATGTTGGCAGGGCCCAGATGCGCTTCATCACGTCGAGCGGGTCGCTGCTGCGGATCGACTTGAATTCGTGGTCCTTGATGAACCCCTTGATCGTGAAGCCCGATGCTTCGAACTCGCGGATTTCGGCGCGTGTCGGAGGCTTGACGTCGTCGTAGAAGCCCTTGATCTTTACCTTGCCGGTGCGGGCGTCGTGCATCTCGGACACCAGTTGCATCAGCTCGCCGATCGGATTGCGCGCCGCTCCGCCGGTGACTCCCGAATGCTGATCGGTGGTTCCGGTTTCCAGCTTGAGGGTGAAGCCCTGCAGTCCGCGCAGTCCAGCAGGACAAGCCGGCCGGTTGCGGGAAACCCAGATGGTGTCGGAGACGATGACGCTGCTTGTGGCCAGCGTCTTCGCGTGGGTCCTGACGCCGGCTTCGAAGTTCGGCGACCCGATCTCTTCCTCGAGTTCCCAGAGGAAATTGATGTTTACCGGAACATCGGCTTCACGCGCCGCGCGCGCGCCCCACAGGGCGCTGAGCGCCGGACCTTTGTCGTCGGTCGTCCCGCGGCCGAAATAGCGATCGCCCTTCTTCGTGAAGACGAACGGATCGGTGTTCCACGGTTCGGTGTCGCGCGATGCCGGCTGGACATCCATGTGGTTGTAAACGGTGACCGTCGGTGCGGAGGCGCTGGCTGTGAAGCGTCCGTGGATCAGCGGATATCCTTTCGTCTCGAGCACCTCGGCCTTCCCGCCGAACTTGCGAATCGTCTCGACGGCCAGGTCGGCGCAGCGGCGGATGTCGGCGCTGCGGGAGGAGTCGGATGACACGGTCGGGATCTCGACGAATTCCTCGAGAGCCGTCTCGAACTCGCCCCGCTGCGCGTCCGCCCACTTGATGAGCGCCTTCCTGTCCAGATTCATCCGGTCTCCTGAGGTGATTGCCGGGGGCCCAAACGGCTCGACCCGGTTTTGCGAGCGCGCATTCTACCCTCGACTGCCGTGGCCAGGAATGAGAGAGCCGCCTACCAGCCCGCCGGACCGCCGCCGAGGCGCCAGTCCGAGGCTCCCAGGCGAGTGCCGTGCTCGTCTACGGCGATGCCCTCAGCATCGCCGAACACGCCGGACCGGCCCGCGAGTCCCGTCGTTGCGCGGAACGCATGGCCCATCGACTGGAGGATCATCCGGGTATCGGGATTGATGCCGTTGCGCTCCCAGAAGATCACGTCGGGCAGCCACTGGTGATGAACGCGCGGTGCATCGATCGCTTCCTGGATCGTCATGTCAAAGTCGACGATGTTCAGGATCACCTGAAGGACGGTGTTGATGATCGTTGGGCCGCCGGGACTGCCGATCACGAAGGCAACCTTGCCGTCTTTCACCACGATGGTGGGAGTCATCGAAGACAGAGGTCGTTTCCGCGGCGCGATGGCGTTGAACTCGGACTGGATCAGGCCGTAGTCGTTCGCCACCCCCGGCTTCGAGGTGAAGTCATCCATCTCGTTGTTCAGCAGGAACCCGGCGCCGGTGACCGACAGGCCGGCTCCGTAGCCGTCATTGAGCGTGTAGGTGTTGCTGACGACCATGCCATCACGATCGATGACGGAAAAGTGCGTGGTCTCCGGCGACTCGTAGGGAGCCAGGTCGCCACCGTGCACGTCCGAACTGGGTGTTGCCCGCAGTGGATCGATCGATTTAGCACGCTCGGCGGCGTACTTGCGGGAGATGAGCGCGGAGACGGGCACGTGCACGAAGTCGGTGTCGCCCATGTATTGCGCGCGATCTGCAAAGGCGCGGCGCATCACCTCGACCATCGTATGAATGTAACGCGCTGACTGCCACCCGTATGAGCGGAGATCGTGCGTCTCCAGCATCGCGAGCATCGCGATCAGGGCCGTGCCGCCTGACGAAGGTGAAGGCATGGTGATGATCTCGTGGCCGCGGTACGTGCCGCGGAGCGGTTCACGAACGCTGGGAGTGTAGGACTTCAGATCTTCAGCGGTGACCAGGCCCTGGCCGCGCTTCATCTCCTCCAGGATCAGCCGCGCGGTTTCTCCCTCGTAAAAGTCTCGCGGATCCTTCTGGATGCGCGCGAGCGTCGCGGCCAGTTCGGGCTGCGTGAGCCGATCGCCGGCCTCGAAGAAGCGGCCGTCGCGCTGGAAGATGCGCCGGCTCCCGGCGAATGGTTTCAGCTTCGCAATCGTCAATTCGTCCCGCAGCGACCTCGCAAGGTGGTAGTTGACAATGAAGCCATCTGCTGCGAGCTTTCGCGCTGGCTCGACCACTTCGCTCCACGAAAGCTTGCCGTGACGGCGATGAGCCAGCACCAGTCCGGCCACCGTGCCCGGCACGCCGACGGCCTTCGCACCCTGCAGTGAAAGTCCCTTGATCACGTTCCCCTCGGAATCGAGGTACATCGTTCGCGTGGCGGCCTGCGGAGCGCGTTCACGATAGTCGATCGCCTCCGCCTTTCCGCCGGCAGTGCGAATCAGCATGAAGCCTCCGCCGCCGAGGTTGCCGGCGCTCGGCCAGGTTACGGCGAGCGCGAGGGAAACGGCGACGGCCGCATCGACGGCGTTGCCGCCGCGTTTCATGATGTCGGCGCCGGCCTGGGAGGCGAGCGGCGAAACCGAGGCCACCATGCAGCTCTTCGCGCGCATCGGCTCTCGTGCGAAGAGCGGCATCGGGAGGGCGAGCAGGAGGCAGACCGTCAGGAGCTTGCGCATGGTGAAAGTGTAGAGCCATTGACCGATCGGATGAAGACATGACTTCCGGCACATGTGGCTTCGGAAGCGCGAACCGATACTGCTCGACATCAAGGAGATGTCGATGAAAGTCAAAGTGATGGTGGTTGGGTTGATGATGTTCGCAGCACAGGCAGCAATGGCGGCGGATGTGAAGCTCGACGTTGCGGTCGGCGGCGCGAAGAGTGACGCAGGAAAGCTGCTGGTCAGGGTCAGCGCCACCGAGGCTCAGTTTGCCAGCAAGCAGCCGGGCGTTCGTGATGTTGTGGTTGAACTGAAGGATGGCAAGGCGACGGTCCACTTCGAGGGACTTCCGGCCGGGAAGTACGCGATCACCGTTGTGCATGACGCCAACGGAAACGGCAAGCTCGACTCGAACTTCATGGGGATGCCGGCCGAAGCCTTCGGCTTCTCGAACAACCCGGTCATCCGCTTCGGCCCGCCCGCATTCAAGGACACGATCCTGGAAGTGCGACAAGACGCGAAGATCGACATCCGGCTGGTGACGCTCAGCTTCGGGAGATGACGATGCGACGATTCCTCCTGCTCCTCTGGCTCGCAGCGGGCGCACACCACGCGCTCGCTGCCTGCCCGTCCGCAACCTGTTTTGCTACGCCGCAGGGCCAGCCTCACGCCGCAGCGGCCGAAAAAGCCGCCGCCGCGATGGCGGCAAAGTACGACTTGCCGTCGATTTCGATCGCGGTTGCAATCGACGGCAAGGTGGTCTGGTCGCGAGCGAGTGGTGAGGCCGATGTGGAGACGCACGCACCAGCGACGCGCACGACGAAGTATCGGATTGGCAGCGTGAGCAAGCTGGTGACGGCGGCAGCGGTCATGAGGCTCGTCGATGAAGGAAAGATCGAACTCGATGTTCCGGTGCAAACCTACGTCCCAGCCTTTTCGCTGAAGAGCGCGCCGATCACGCTGCGCCAGCTACTCGGGCATCTCGCCGGGATCCGGCATTACGCCCCGACTGACCGGATGCACGATCGCGGCGTCTTCGTGACGCACCATTACGCCTCGACGACTGACGCCCTGGAGATCTTTCGCGAGGACGCGCTGCTCACGCCTCCCGGGTCACGCTACTTCTACTCGAGTTACGGATTCAACCTCGCTGGCGCGGCAGTCGAAGGAGCCGGCGGGCAGACGTTCTTTCCCGTGGTGAAGCGGTTGGTTCTCGACCCGAACGGGATCGATGCGTTGGTCGTGGACGACATCGAGGGGATCGTCGATGGGCGAGCGCATGGGTATCGGCGCGACGCCGATGGAGCACTCGCAAACAGCAATTCGGTCGACAGCTGCTACAAGCTGCCGAGTGGTGGGCTTCTCGCGACGCCGGAAGCACTGGCGCGATTCGCTTCGCTTCATCTCGCTCCCGGGTTTCTATCCGCTGCGTCGCTGCGTCAGATGTTCACGTCTCAACGGCTGCCGAACGGCGATGAAACCGGAGTCGGACTGGCGTGGAGGATCGCGAAGCAGAAAGATGGTCACGTCGTCTATCACCACGGCGGACAGATCGAAGGCGGCCGCGCGTTCGTACTGCTCGATCCGGAGCGGAAGATCTCAGTGGCGATCGCCACGAACATCCAATCAGAGTTCGGGCTGGACGAAGCGCTGGTGTTCGACGACCTGTTCGCGAAGTGAGGTCAATGGCATCGATGACGCGCGAAGCGGTGGCTCGCGGGCGTCTCGCCCGTGCGAAAGAACCGCCGAGGAGTCCGCGTCCGATTCACAGCCGCCGCAAATTGGATTGATCACCTGACACCAGAAGCACAGTGCGCTGCGTACGGCGGGCGAGACGCCCACCAGCCACCAGCCACCGGGCGCGGAGGCTTCGCCCTCAGATGAGGCCGAGGTCGATGGCGCGGAGGACGGCGCGGGTGCGATCGCGGACGCCGAGCTTCGACAGGATGTTCGAGATGTGATTCTTCGCCGTTCCCTCGGCGATGTGCAGGCTCTCACCGATCTCGCGATTGCTGAACCCGGAGGCGAGGAGCCGCAGCAGTTCGATCTCGCGCGCCGTGAGCGGATCGGGAAGATCGGACGCATCGAGCGAGTCCGCCCGCGCCGCGACGCCGCGCCGCACTCGGTCGGTGATGGCGGGATGAATGAGGGTCCCGCCGCTGGCCACCGTGCGGATCGCCGTCGCCAGTTCGTCGGGCGTCACGTCCTTGAGCAGAAAGCCACGAGCTCCGAAGCGCACCGATTGCAGCGCGTATTCATCATCGTCGAACGTAGTCAGCACGATGGTTGGGACGGTCGCGCCGGTGGCGTGCAGTTCACGAAGGACCTCGATGCCATTCTTCCCTGGCATCTGCACATCGAGCAGCATCACGTCGGGCTTCAGCTCCGCGACGGAACGAAGCGCCGAAGCGCCATCGCCGGCCTCGCCCGCGAGCATGAAGTCAGGGAACAGGCTAAGTATGCGCTTGAGCCCTTCGCGCACGAGCGTCTGGTCCTCAACGAGCAGAATGCGGATCACGAGAGGCATCGTACGACGTCCTGAGCGAATGCACCGCCCTTCGCGCGGCTTCTACGAAAATGCCCAGTGTTTATGCTGGTTTGCGCCTCACCAAC
>JBKJVD010000102.1:0-9776 GCA_046590585.1 Thermoanaerobaculia bacterium
TGCTGAATGCTGAATGCTGAATGCTGAATGCTGAATGCTGAATGCTGAATGCTGAATGCTGAATGCTGAATGCTGCATTTTTCGGACTTCAGAAGTATTCCAGAAGTGAGGAGTGGAGTGAGAAAAGAATCACAGGTCGAAAGAACTCCGAGGAACTCCGAGGAACCGAGGAACTCCGAGGAACCGAGGAACTCCGAGGAACCGAGGAACTCCGAGGAACCGAATCAAAGATATCCTTCGCGGATGTCGCGTTTCGTGATCGCCCTTCTAGCAGTCTCGCTTTCATTTCCCGTCGTTGCCGCCGACTTTGACTCCGTCGCCGCGACTCGCTTCGCGAATCTCGCGTTGGCGTGTGTGCACAGGGAGTATCCGAACAAGATCGCGCACACCATGGGGTCCGACGCCGATGTGGCGCCTCCGCGCAAGCTCACGCCTGCGTTCTACGGATGCTACGACTGGCACTCCTCGGTGCATGGGCACTGGCTGCTGGCTCGGCTCGCGCGCCAGTTCCCCGATGCACCATTCGCGGCGCCGGCGCGGGCCGCACTCAAACAGAGCATTACGACGGAGACCATCGCGCAGGAGGCAGCGTACCTTCGAGGCGACGGACGCGCGAGCTGGGAGCGCCCGTACGGCATGGCGTGGCTCCTCCAACTCGCCGCTGAGTTGCGGGAATCGGATCCGGCCCTCGCGATGACCCTGCAGCCACTCGAGACTGCGGTGAACGAGCGACTGAAGACGTGGCTTCCGAAACTCTCACGACCGATGCGAGTCGGCGAGCACAGTCAGTCCGCGTTCGCGTTCGGCCTGATTCTCGACTCGACGACCGATCCGGAACTCGCACGACTGGTTCGCGACCGCAGCCGATCGTTCTTCTTCGCCGATCGCAACTGCCCGCTCGCCTACGAGCCGGGCGGCGAGGACTTCCTCTCACCCTGCATCGCCGAAGCGGATCTGATGCGGCGCGTGCTGCCCCCGAAAGAATTCGCAGTCTGGCTTACGAAGTTCCTTCCGAAGCTGGATATCGAACCGGCCGTGGTCGCCGATCCGAGCGACCCGAAACTCGCCCATCTCGACGGCCTCAATCTCAGCCGCGCATGGATGCTCGAAGGAATCGCCGCAGGCCTGCCAGCCGGCGATCCCCGCTTGAAGAAGATTCGATCCCTGGCGACGCGTCATCGTGAGGCGGGACTCGCGGCCGTGACGGGCGAGCACTACGAAGGCGGGCACTGGCTCGGAAGTTTTGCGGTCTATCTGACGACACAGAGAGGACTGCGGTGATGCGAGAGAACGTGACGAAATGAGTCGGTAGCTGATCAACGCGAGCCGGGGCGGCGGTGGTGTACTCTCGCGGCACACCATCATGATTACAGCAGGGACGCGGCTTGGCCCGTACGAGATCCTGGAGGCCATCGGCAGCGGTGGTATGGGAGAGGTCTACCGCGCCCACGACCCTCGCATGGCTCGTGATGTGGCCATCAAGGTCCTGCCTCGCACGCTCACCGAGGACTCGGAACGACTGCGTCGCTTCGAGCAGGAGGCGCGATCGGCAGGCCTCCTCAATCACAACAATCTCCTCACTATCTACGAACTGGGCGAGCACGAAGGCGCTCCCTACATCGTTACGGAACTACTGGAGGGAGAGACGCTCCGGGAGCGGATTCAGTCGGGGCCGATCGCGCAGCGCAAGGCCGTCGAGTTCGCGATCCAGATCATTCGCGGTCTGGCCGCGGCGCATGACAAGGGCATCGTTCATCGCGACCTCAAGCCGGAAAATCTTTTCCTGACTCGCGATGGTCGAGTCAAGATTCTCGACTTCGGTCTGGCCAAATTGACGCAGCCAGCTGAGTTGCAGACTGACGTCAGGACGGCGCAGAGGATCACCAACCCGGGAGCGGTCATGGGTACCGTCGGCTACATGTCGCCGGAGCAGGTGCGCGGCCAGTCTGTCGATTTCCGCTCCGACCTCTTCTCCTTCGGCACAGTCCTCTACGAGATGCTCACCGGCTCTCACGCCTTCCAGCGCGATACCAGCGCCGAGACGATGACGGCGATCCTCCGCGAGGATCCGCCTGAGGTCTCCGGATCCGGTCTGCAACTCTCCCCAGCGCTGGACCGGATCGTCCGGCATTGCCTGGAAAAGAATCCTGGCGAGAGATTCCAATCAGCGCGCGATCTCATCTTCGACCTGGAGTCGTTGTCCTTCGCCTCAAATTCGTCACCCCAACTGGATCAGCCAGATGCAGCTGTTCTGCGTCCGTCAGCGTCGCGCCGGATCCTCGCTGCAGCGGGAGCGCTCCTTCTTTTGGCTCTGATCACGACGGCCTTCTTCGCCGGAAAGCAGATTCAGAAAACCGCCTCACCACCCCCTTCGGCGGCGCCGAGGCGCTTCTCTCAGATCACCTACTTCAAGGGCGTGGAGAGTTTTCCGGCGCTGTCGCCGGACGGAAAGTCGGTGGCCTTCGTCAGTAGAAAAGATGGCAACGACGACATCTTTCTGCAACGCACCGATGGCAGAAACGCGATCAACCTGACCGCCGATCACGATGGAACCGACACCCAGCCGGCCTTCTCGCCCGATGGCAACTCGATCGCCTTTTACTCGAGCCGTTCGGGCGGAGGCATCTTCGTCATGGGCGCCACCGGTGAGTCGGTCCGGCGACTGACCGAGTTCGGCTCCTCGCCGTCGTGGACGGCCGATGGCAAGTCCATCGTCTTCGACACTGAGCGGATCTCGACTCCCTACGTGCGCCAGAGAACGAGTGAACTCTGGTCCGTGGACCTCGCCACCAGCAAGACGACGCTCATCCTGAAGGAAGATGGCGTCCAACCTTCGGTGTCCCCCCACATGAAGAGAATCGCCTATTGGGGACTCGCCAAAGGGGGAGGCCAGCGCGACGTCTCGACGATCTCTTTATCGGGGAGCGCTGAGAAGCGGATGCCGGTTCCGGCGACCAGTGACGCCGCCGTCGATTGGAATCCATTCTGGTCTCCCGACGGGAAGTGGCTCTACTTCGGGAGCGATCGCGAAGGCAGCATGAATCTCTGGCGTGTGGCCATCGACGAAGAGAGCGGGAAAATTCTCAGCCAGCCGGAGCGAGCGTTGCTGCCGGCCGCGTGGGCCGGCTACTTCAGTGCGTCGCCGGACGGAAAGAGAATTGCCTTCTCCAGCTTCGCGCAGTCTTCCCGCATCGAGGAGTTCGATCTCGATCCAGCGAGTCGTGACAAGACGCCGAAGGTCGTCCTGGCCGGCTCGCTGCTGGCGACAGGGATCTCGCTTTCTCCCGATGGAAAGCTTCTGACCTTCACGGCCGCCGGCCCTCAGGAGGATCTCTACATCATCGGCACGGATGGCAAGGGACTTCGCCAGCTGACCAACGATGCCGCCAAAGATCGGGGTCCAGTCTGGTGGCCGGACGGCTCACAGATCGCGGTCTACTCGAATCGCGGAGGACGTTACGAGATCTGGAGCATTCGTCCCGACGGCAGCGGTCTGCGCCAGTTGACCGCGACCGAGGGACTGTCGATCTCCTTCCCGGTACCGTCGGCCGACGGGAAGAGATTGTTCGTGCTGCATGAGGGGCTGGAAGTGTTCGACATGACTACGCTTCCTGCCCGCGGAGTTCCAGTCCGGATCAAGGGACTCGACGCGAAGACGGAACTCCGCCCCTCGAGCATGTTCGGGGGATTCCTGGCGGGCGACGTACGGCAGGCGGACCGGATGGCGCCTTCCGGAATCGTGGTGATGCCGTTGGACAACCCTGTTGTGCAGCACCTCACGGACTTTGGCGGATCGCCGCACTTCCTTCCCGGAGGCCGCGCCATTGCCTTCATGCACAATGAAAAAATGGAACTGATCGACGTCCAGACCCGAAAGGTGACGCCACTCCTCGACGTCGCGCCATCCACGTACTGGGATGTCGGCAGCTCTGCCGAAAAACAGTCAGGGAATGCAACAGGCTTCGCGATCTCAGCCGACCTCCACCTCTACATGATTCGCACCGACAGCGAAGCCGACATCTGGGTGGCGACGATCGGCGACGACGGCCACTGATTGCACTCTTCACTCCACAGCCTCTCAGCACTAATTCTTCCTGCGCCAGATCAACCGCCCCCGCAGGAGTGCCGTTCGGGGCCATGGTAAAATCCGCACTGTGGAGCGGGTCGTTCAGATATTTCGAACTTTTGATGATGCTGATCGAGCGGACGACCAGTACTACGCAGACCTGACGCCTGAGCAGCGGATGGACATCCTTCTGGAACTGCTCGAGCACCACCGGAGAGTTCTTGGCGAAACTGCAAGCCGATTTGAGCGAGTTCATCGGATTGCTGAACTCTCATGACGTCGATTACCTCGTCGTAGGTGGACACGCGGTAGCCTTCCATGGCCACCCGAGATTTACCGGGGATATGGATTTTCTGATTCGGGCTACGTCCGGCAACGTGGGCCGTGTTCTTGCCGCACTCAGTGACTTCGGTTTCGACGATCTCGGTATTTCCGCGCACGACCTGCTGGAACCTGGGCGCGTGGTGCAGCTCGGTCACGCTCCAAACCGCATCGACATCCTCACCTCGATCTCCGGTGTCGATTTCGAGTCCGCCTGGCAGACTCGCGTTCACACCTTCATCGACGATCAACAGGTGACGCTCCTCGGGTTCGATGAGCTTCTGCGAAACAAGCGTGCTTCGGGCCGGCAGAAGGATTTGGCGGACGTCGAGAAATTGCTTTCGGTCGCCGCGCGAAAGGGAGCCAGCTGATACCCCCCGGAGCGAGTGTAAACATGACCGGGCCAGCAGCACCCCGGCGCGTATGTCAACGCGCATCGTTCATCTGCACATCTCCGCCCGTCACTTCACCGGGACCTTCGCATTCAACTCATCGAACCAGTTCTGCACGACGTCGATTCGTGTTGGAACCGCACGCGGATCGAGTTGCAGGAGGAGAAAGCGCCCATCCGGGCCCACCGAGTACCCGGGTTGAAACGTGCTTCGTCCGGGTGCGGCGTGAATCTCGAACAACTTCTGCGGATCGCTGGCCGTGAGGGTGCCACCAACATTCGCGACGCTCGACGCCATGAACTCGTCGCCGTGCTTGTAGTAGATCTCCTTCCCGTCGGGCGACCAGCGTGGCGCGATTCCGCCGTTCGTGGAGACAGGCACGGCATCGCCCGGCCGGCCGAACGCGCGCACGTAAACCTCATCGCGGCCACTCTCGTCGGAGAGGTAGACGACTGCGCTACCGTCGGGAGAGAACTGGCCGGCGACGGAACTCGAGGCCTGTCCCTCGAGAAACGGCCGGACCGATCCGTCCGGCGCGAGCGTCATCAGGCCGGCACTGGTGCGCCCCTTGATCCGCTCGTTGAAGAGCAGAGTTCCGTCGGGAGCGAACGATGAAGGAAACTGATTCCCCTTCCGGGTCAGCGCGCGAGTGGCGGCTCCGCCGCCGGCAGGCACTGAGTAAATCTCCCAGTCGCCGCTCCGGTTCGACGTGAAGAATACACGCCTGCCGTCGCGGGACCAGAGCGCGTATGCGCTCACGCCCTCATTGTCGAACGTGAGGCGAGTTCTCGTCCTGCGGCGAAGATCCATCGTCCAGAGCGTGTCGTCCTTGTCGGCGAAGACGATGCGTTCGCCTTCCGGCGAGAGCTTCGGGTCGATGAGCGAGACCTGCTCCTCGGAAACCGGCGTCACCTGCCCGTCGCGGCCGACCGAGACGAGCCTCCCCAGCATCGCATCACCGGGGACGTAGGCGAGCGTGCCGTTGTCGGAGACAGCGAACCACGAATCAGCCCACGCCATCGTGGAGAGCACATCGTCGACGACGAACGTCTGCGGCTTCACCTCCTGCGGGTTTGCGATGTCGAACGGCGCAGCGCGGATCCCGCGCGGGCCGGATTGCAGTAGGTGCCCCGACGTCGCGTAGCGCGCGGACCAGCTCCCGCCGGCCACAGATGTCCACTTGCGCGTCCGGAGGTCGAGCAGCGCCGGACCTCGCGCCACAGAATCCGCAGCGGCCCAGATGGTAAATAACAGCTTCTGTCCGCCGGGTAGAAACTGAGGCCGCCCATGCCCGTATCCCCCCGCCCCTTCGTCCGGCACTGTGAGCTGCTGGGGCCGTCCTCCCGACGCCGGCACGCTCAGCAGGCCGGATGAAAGCCCGGGAACGAAAACGATGGTGTCGTCCTCACCCCATGTCCCGCCAATCGGCTGGCCGGAGACGTCGGCGATCGGTGTCGGCGCGCCGCCCCCGACTGACGCCACCAGCAGCTTGCCGCGCGCAAAGAACGCGACGCGGCTGCCGTCGGGTGAGAAGAACGGCTGCTGCGCACCATCGCTCTCCGGAATCACGACCGGCTCGAAGCGATCGAGCGCACGCACGTAGAGGCGATCGACGCTCCGCGCGTCGTGCGCCCCGTACGCGATCAGCCGACCGTCGCGCGAGATGGCCGGTCCCGCCACGCTGTTGAGAACCTGTCCTGGCGGAAGCGCAATCGACAATCGCGACACGACACGCGGCGGCGCGGGGTGAAGCTTGATCCAGAGCAGCGCGCCCAGAGCCGCCGAGATCAGCGCGAGGCCTGTCATCAGCGCGATCGAGAGAATGCGCGGACGAAGGCGTGGCGTCACGATCCCGGGCGCCACGATCTCAGGCGCCACGAACCCGGCAGCCATCCCGGACGATGTCTCGGACGGCAGCTCGCTGAGGGCCAGGTGCGCCTCACCGATGTCGCGGAGCCGCCGTTTGACGTCGCGCTCGAGGCAGCGCGCCAATAGCCGCTTCACCGTGTTCGGCGTGCCCACCGGCAAGGTGGAATACTCGACGTTCTCACGGAGCACCGCAGCGAGCGTGTCGCTCACGGTTTCGCCGTTGAACAGGCGTCTGCCCGTCAGCATCTCGTGGAGCACAACGCCGAACGACCAGATGTCGCATCGCTTGTCGACCACCTTGCCGCGAGCCTGCTCGGGCGACATGTAGCCGGCTGTGCCGAGGATCATTCCTGCATCCGTCATTGGCCGCGCCATGGTCGGCGAATTGGTGAGATCGGAACCACTCGACGTCCCGTCGCCCTCATAAGCCTTGGCCAGGCCGAAGTCGAGGATCTTCACGACGCCGTCACTGGTGACCTTGATGTTCGCCGGCTTGAGGTCTCGATGAATGATGCCCTTTTCATGTGCGGCCTCGAGGCCTTCCGCGATCTGCTTCGCAATCGCGATCGCCTCATCGACCGGGATCGCTCCGCGCACCAGGCGCTCGGCCAGGTCCTCCCCTTCGACCAGTTCGAGCGCCAGTCCGACCACACCGTCCGATTCCTCGATGCCGTAGATCGCTGCGATATTCGGATGATTCAAGGATGCGACGACCTGCGCCTCACGCCGGAATCGCGCCACACGTTCCTTATCGTGGGCGAATGCCTCTGGAAGAACCTTGAAGGCGACGTCACGATTCAGCCGCGTATCCCGCGCGCGGAACACTTCGCCCATACCTCCGGCCCCGATCGTCGAAACGATCTCGTAAGAACCAACGCGTGAGCCTCGGGTCAGCACCATCCCGCGGGAAACCTCCTCGCCATCACTGGATCAGCCTGGACTTGATTGGCGACAGTATAGGAGGGAGAGGAGAGCACGACGAAGCAGAAGACGGCGCCACCAACGTGGGTGCGTGTACGACGATGCGGATTGTGTGGACGGGCGCCCGAGCCGTCACCGGCGCGTCTATACTCACTTCGCTCCGACAATCATCCATGGACCTCGAGACCGGGACACACCTTGCTCACTATGAGATCACCGGACCGCTCGGTCGGGGAGGGATGGGTGTCGTTTATCGGGCGCGGGATACCAGGCTCGGTCGCGAAGTGGCGATCAAGGTTCTGCCGCAGGAATTTCAGCACGACCCGCAACGCATGGGGCGCTTTGATCGCGAAGCGCGTCTGCTGGCCAGCCTGAATCATCCCGGCATCGCCGCCATTTATGGTGTCGAAGAGATCGACGGTGCGAAGTTCCTGGTCATGGAACTGGTGCCGGGAACGACGCTGGAAGGGCGCATCGAACGGGGAGCGATCCCGGCCGATGAGGCGATCCCGATCGCCCGACAGATTGCTGCGGCGCTCGAGGCGGCTCACGAGAAAGGGATCATTCATCGCGACCTCAAGCCTGCGAACATCATGCTGGACGTTGAAGGGTCGACCAGGGTTCTCGATTTCGGACTCGGGCGAAGCAGCGAGGCGGAAGAGGGCGACCGCGATGTCTCACACTCCCCGACCATGGTCCGCGCAATGACGCATGACGGGGTCATTCTCGGGACGGCACCCTACATGAGTCCCGAGCAGGCTCGTGGCAAACGCGTCGACAAGCGCGCCGACATCTGGGCCTTTGGCGTCGTCCTATGGGAGATGCTGGCCGGCAGACGACTCTTCGCTGGCGAGACAATCTCCGACACGCTTGCAGCGGTGCTCACGCGCGAGATCGACACGTCGTCGTTGCCGCCGGACACGCCGCCTCATGTGCGACTGCTCCTCGATCGCTGCCTCCAGCGCGATCCACGAAAACGGCTGCGCGACATCGGCGATGCCCTGCTGGAGCTCGACGCTCCGCACGTGAACGCAACCACTCCGCAACCTCCGCCCGCCACGAGTCAGCGCCGGATTCTCTGGACACTCGCGCTGCTCGGAGTGATCGCTGCGCTCATCACCGGTTTGTGGCTGGGCCAGACGCGCGCGCCGGGCGAAGGCAAGGTCGTCCACAGCAGTCTCAGACTTCCTCGCGGCACGCAGCTGGCCGGCTGGAGTTCGCCGGCAGTAGCGATATCCCGTGACGGATCGGTGGTCGCGTTTGTGGCCACACGCGATGGAAAACAGGAGCTCTATCTCCGTCGGCTGAACGATAAAGACGCTCGTGTGGTGGAAGGAAGCGGGGGCGCCGAGGGCCCGTTCTTTTCTCCCGACGGAAAGTGGGTCGCCTTCGCAGCTGGAAACATCTCGTCTCGCGATTCCGAGCCGCCGACACTCAAGAAAGCACAGGTCGACGGAGGGGTTGCCCAGGTCATCTGCCCGCTCGAGGACTACTTCGGCGGGACGTGGGGAACTTCAGGCATCTACTTCGTGAATACCGAGAGCGGAGGCATCGAGCGCGTCAGTGCATCAGGTGGATCGGCGCAGCGCGTCAGCCGCGGAGAAATGAAGGACAACCGCAAGGCATTGCTTCACTGGCCGCAGATCCTTCCCGGCGAAGAGGCGTTGCTGGTTTCGACCGAGGACGAGAAAGGATCGAGGCATCCGGCGACGATCGATTTAAAAACCGGCCGGGTGTCACTCCTGGAACCAGAGGCTAGTTTCTCCCGATACGCGGAAGGTGGCAGGCTGTTCTATGTGGGCCGCGACGGCACGTTGTTCACTGCCTCCTTCTCTCCGAAGAGTCTTCAGATTGAAGGGTCCTCTTCCCCGTTGCTCTCCGACCTGGCCATCACCACAAACGACGCCGCTGTTTTCGCGGTTTCTGATGAGGGAACCGCGATCTTCGCAAGTGGTTACGTGCGCGGAAGCCAGCGCGAGTTGCGGAGGCTGGTCGACGTTGACGCACGCGGGGCGATCACCAGCCTTCCATTCGACGCGGGAACATTCGATTTCATGGCCACCTCACCGGATGGAACACGGATCGCGCTGACCACATGGAGCGGGGAGTTGTGGATCTACGACCTGCGGCGACAGACGAAGTTGAAGCTTCCTCAGGGACTTCCCAACAAGACACGCCCGGTATGGTCGCGGGACGGCAGGAAGATC
>JBKJVD010000219.1:0-6884 GCA_046590585.1 Thermoanaerobaculia bacterium
TGCCACGTTGAAGAATCCATCGATCGCACGCACGACCACGAACTTGCCCGCGGCAGCACTGGCTTCGAGTTCGAAGGTCTCCGACATGGAGTCGGCGATGCCGTCGATTGGCGCGAGCCTCACCCACTTCTGAGCGTCGATGGCGTACTCGAGACGGCCGATCGGTGAGAGAGCGTCCGTCACCCGCATGCGCAGCAGCGTTCCCCCTGCGCGCGTGACTTCGATTCGCGGTGGAGTGTTGTCCACGATGAACTCCACGCCGTCACGAGTTCCAGCAAGCGGGGCGTCGGGATTGTCCTCGGCGTCAGAAGCAGTCAGTTTTACTTCGTAGGTTCCGTCGGTGAGCTGCGAGGTGTCGAAGTTGAACTGCAGCTCGTCGATGTCGTCGCGCAAGCGCAACCAGTTGGATGAACCCTTCGGACGAAAGGCGAGCGCATAGCGGAGGGAGTCGCTGTTCTCGTCCTTCGCGCGCCAGGTGATGGTGCGGTAGCCCTTGCGGAAGGCGCGTTTGCCAGGATCTGCGCCCCGATCGCGTGGCGCGTCGAGGGAGTTGAAGATTCCGTTCTCGTCCGGGTTGGTCGCCTCGACGAGTTGTGGCGAGGCCGGATACGCGGAACTGATGAAGACGACGGCCGGGTCCTGCACCGTGACGAACTCGATCACTGGCGCGACGTTGCGATTGACGAATGCGACCGCGACGCTGTCGATGACGAGATCGCGGGAGGGTCTGGCGAGCGTCAGCTTCCATTGGAGGTAGCGCGCCGCGGGCGTGTCGACAGCGCCCTCCTGCGTCATCCGCGGGGCGCTCCAGGAACTCCAGCTGCCGTCGGGCGTGCGAGTGTTGCCGCTGCGGAATGAAATTGCGACGCGGTCGCCGGCCAACCCCTGGCCCTCGATCCGGTACGAACCGAACTTCGAGAAGCGCTCGAGGTCGCGGGCCGCGGAACGAAATTCTCCATGCTCGGCGACTGCGTCCGTCATCCGATAGACCGCACCGCTGTTGGTCGTGGTGATCAGCGTCGAGCTCCCGCTGCGCGAGATCGAGACGATCTGCTTCTCGGGGACCGCCGCGATCAGGGTGAGTTCCTCCCCTTTCAGCTCGTACAGGCGGCCCTGCGGGCCGGTGGAGAGCAGGACGCCGCCGTTGGAACCGGCGCCGAGGGAGTAGATGGTTTCGCGGTCGAATTTGCGGGCGGTCTCCACGTAGCCGTCCGCGGAGATCCGGTACAGCTCGGAGCTTCCGGTCTGAGCTGCAGATGCACCGTCGTCGAAAGAGAAACTCACCTCGACTGCGGTCGAGGACGCGGAGCCGCTGGCTTTCGCATCCGCGCTTGCTGCGGCGCCGGCGGCCGGCTGGGCAGGTGCCGGTTTGGCGGGAGCGGAAGCCGGAAGGATGTTGCTGACGCCAGACGCCCAGGCGATGCCGTTCGCGTCGATATGGATCGACGAAATCTCGCTCATCGACGAATCGAAAAGAGCCCGGGCCTGTCCCTGCAGGTTGATCTCGTAGATCCGGCCCTTCGCCGATGTTCCGGCCAGGATCGATCCGCCGGAACGCACGGCGATCGAGCGGATGTGCGTCTCAGTCGAGTCGAAGGCGACTTTCCCTTCACCCGTGGATGAAATGCGAAAGAGTTTCCCGTCCACGCCCGTGGCTGCGAGCAGGTCCGTGCCGGCGAAGCGCATCGCCCAGATGTAAGCCTGCTTTGGATCGAAGAAGACCGTCGATTTGCCGCTTTCCGGATCGACGCGATAGATTTTTCCGTTCGGGGAGCTCGCTGCGTATAGCACGCCCTCGCGGAACGCGAGGGCGTAAATCTCCGGCTCCGGCGCGGTGAAGATCACCTTGAGGTCGGTACCGCGGAGGCGGTAGACCTTACCGTCGTTGCCGGTGCCGAAGTATCGGTCGCTGCCAGCGCCCTCGCTCTGCGAGAGGACGAACGGATCGGAGAACGTGGCCACTTTCGTCAGTGCCGGCGCCGCCCGCAATTCGCCGCGCGAGGTAATTGCAAATCCTTCGATTTCTCCGCCGAGAAACTCGTCGACAGTGCGCGTGCGCCAGAACTGCGGAGTGACGGCGAACATGGATGTGGACAACGCGAGCCCGGCAGCCGCGGCAATCAGCCTCTGGAACATCGTTCTTTTTCTCCTGAAAACAGCGAGGACAGGCTGACAGCCTGTCCTCGAATCAACGCGGGATCAAGTCACGAATCACGAACATCAGATGGCAGGGCGCACGTCGATGTCGATCTTCACCGAGCCGTCGATGATGTACGCCAGCGGCCTCGCCTGCTGATTCGCAGCGAAGTATCGCACCGGGGCTTGCGCGCCGTTGCTGGTATCACCGGCTACGACGGCACGCATGGAGGGCGGGAGGTTGGGCATGTGCACTCCTGCCGAGACCGCGCCGTCACGTGACGAATAGAGTCCGATGGTCAGGTCGGTCGACGCTTTCAGCCGCTGCAGCACACCGACGACCTGCTCGAGCGTACGCGGATCGGGTGGGACGATGGAGAAGTCGACCTGATTTGCCACCGATCCGCTTCCCACCAGAAGGTACGCGCTCCCGCTCGGCTGATCGTCCGGGATCTGCACCTCGAACATCTCGGCGAACGACTCTCCGCGAAACGGCTTCAGGAGCGCGCGCACCTTGACCGTATCTCCCGGGGAGATCCGTCCATCCGCCGGTGTCTCGACCGCTGCCTCGATCAGGCGCGCGATCTTCAGGTCGTCGTCGTGATGCAGCCGCACTTTGACCGACTCGATCTCGGCCTCACGAAACTCGTTGGAGACGAGATAACCGGAGATTACGGCGAGATAGGCCGGGATCGCGGAACGGGCCTGTGCGCCAGCCCAGCCATCGCGCGTGATGATCGGCGCGAAGCCTTTCAGCTTGATCTCGGATTCCATCGTCACGGTCCGCTCGCCGGCGGCTCGCTGCGCGTCGGCGATGATCGTGTCTGCTGCCATCGCAAGCAGCAGCGGGGAGAGCTGCGCGTGACGGACGACGTTCAGGTGATAGGTGTGCGCGATGCTCTTGCTGCCTTCCAGCGTCAGCTCCACCGGAATCATCTCGGCGTTCCTGCCCATCTCGCCCATGATCCCGGCGCCGCGATCCTGGCGGAACGCGCCGACGACCTCGCCGGTGTTGGAGAACTTGAAGGAACTGGCCACACTCGGCATCACCCCGACGATTTCCGACCTCGCCATCGGAAAGTTGATTTCTCCCATGTCGAGGAACGGGTGACCGAATGCGTAGATGCGGTTACCGTCGATGTGCGTGATGGTGCCGGTGGCGGCGATGTTGAAGTCGCCGTTGAGCAGAACGGCTCCGACCGGATCGCCGGGTGCGAACGGCTTGCCCGTGGTCGAGGTCGTCGTCTTTCCGCCGGCGGTCGAGCCGCTCGGTACGGCGATGAACCCCATCGAACCAAGCTGGTCGCCGAAGCGGGAAAGCGTCTCGGGAGCGAAGCTGGAGAGCGAGAGCGGCGTGGCGATTGGACGGACGCCGCTCATCGCACTCCCCTGCTGCCTGGTCGCAAACGCCTTCGTTGCCCTGGCAAACAGTTCTTCGGCCTTCCCATTCGCAAGGGCCTTGAGGACGTCGCCCGCACTTGTGGGCGATGCCGGAATTGCTGAGCCGGGAGGCATGACACCGCCGCGGCCGATCTTGAGCATGTCCTCGATCGGCTGGATGCCTGCGACCGGTTCCTTCGCGAACTGCCATGCGAAAGCGAGCGCTCCGATCACCTTGCCATCGATGTAGATCGGCGACCCGCTCATGCCGGCGATCACGCCTGCGCGATCGGTCACGGGATGCGAGACCCTCGCGAGGATGAGGTTCTGGTCGGGACCGACGTCGTGGAGGACTCCGATGATCTCTACGTCGAATTTTTCGACTTTCGTCCCTTCGAAGACGGTGAGGCCGTACCCCTTCATCCCCTTCTGAACCTTGGAGAGGGGCATGATTTCATCGGCTGAGGCCGGAACGGACAGGCACACACCGATGAGAGTGAGAACCGCGAGCAGGCTGGTTGTTAGGCGCACGAGGGTGATAACACCCACCTCTACACAGTCCATTTCGAGAAATTCACCAGCGGCGTATTCCAGCCGAGGAGTCGCGGAATGTTCACCGGAGGGCGCCGATTCCGGAGGGATCCAACCAGGCTCCGTTGCGGGCTACTCCCAGGCCTGAAGTTCGATGACGTTGCCCTCGGGATCGCGGACGTAGCACCAGGTAACCTTCGCACCGGTTGCAGTCATGAGAGTAACCACTTCGCCGACAACCGTTCCTCCGGACGCCAGCACTTCGGTCCGCGCGGCCTGGACATCATCGACCACGAACGCGAGGTGCGCGAAGCCCGGCCGGTTGACCGCGGGGTGAACCGATTCCGCTTCGATGCTGTAGGTGTAAATCTCGAGGGTAGGTCCGTTGTCACCGTGACCGGGAAGACGGAGGTGAACGCCCTGAAGCGTCGATCCCGGCACGCCGGTACCGGCCTCGAGTGCAGGTCCGGAGTAGTCGCGCTCGGGGGGCACAGGGACGCAGCCGAAATGGTCTTCGTAGAACTTCGCGACCTTGCGCCAGTCGCGTGCGACGAGGTTGGTGTGGCCGTAGCGGACGCCTTCGATCATGAATCCACTCGTAGATTACTCATATCTAAGTGCTTCGATCGGATCGAGCTTCGACGCCTTCGCAGCCGGATAGATGCCGAAGACGACGCCGAGGAAGGCGCAGAAGCCGAAGGCGAGCCCGATTGCCCAGAGCGGGGTATGGACGGGAGGTAGCTCGACCAGGTTCTGGAGACCCAGACGGGCTGCCGAGGCGAGGAGGTAGCCGCCGATGATCCCGACCAGGCCGCCGAAGCCGGAGAGGACGATCGCTTCGATGAGGAATTGCAGCAGGACGTCCTGACGCCGCGCACCGATCGCTTTGCGAATGCCGATCTCCCGCGTTCTTTCCGTGACGGAGACGAGCATGATGTTCATGATCCCGATCCCACCGACGAGCAGGGCGATGCCGACCACGGCTCCCATGACGACGGTCGTGGTGTTGAGCGCGCTGGAAATCATTTCGAGGATCTGCTCCTGCGTGAAGATGCGAAAGTCGTCGCGCTCTCCCTTCTTGATCTTGTGCCGCGAGCGAAGGATCTCCTTGACCTGCGATTTCGCGAGGTCCATGTCGGCGCCGTCGCGAAGCTGGAAGGCCAGCATGAGCTTCTTCATGTTCTCGCTGCCGTAGATCGCAGACGCGGTCGAGAGCGGGATGATGACGATGTCATCACGGTCCTGGCCGAGCATGCCGCCCTTTTTCTCCATCACGCCGACGATGGTGAAGCCGGTGCCGTCGATCTGAATGGTCCTGCCGATCGGATTCGCACCGAGATGCAGCGCCTCGGCGGCCCGCACTCCGATCGTGCAGATTCTCTTGCTCGTCTCGGTATCGAGCGGAGTGAAGAAGCGTCCATGCTCGACCCAGTGGTGCACGACGTCCTGATACGACTCGTTGACGCCGTAGATCGCCACCGTGTGACGGACGTCACCGCTCTTCGTCTCCACGCTGCGCTGGTAAATCGGGGTGAAGTCGCGAACGGCCGTCGTCCGCGAACGAACCGCTTCCGCGTCGTCGACGGTCAGGTCGGGCATCCTCTGCAGAAAAGGATTCCGCTCCTCACCTGCATCAGGAAAGACCTCGATGAAGTTCGAGCCGATGTCCTGCAGGTCACTCGAAATCTTGTATTGCATCCCCTGCACGAGCGAAACGACCGCAATAACCGCAGCCACGCCGATCATCACACCGAGTACGGTGAGGACCGACCGCATCTTGGCGGCCCAGATGGCGCGGAGCGCGATGCGTATACTCTCGGTCAACATGGGGCGTGAGGCCTGAGATTCATGAACACGACGACGCTCCCGGTACCTCGAACGATTCAAGAGAGTATCTCAAGGCGGCACCACCCGCGGGGACGGACTCATGGATCGCTCGACCGCTCCCGACAGCGCCGATGCCAACCGGATCAAAGCTTCCCTTGACAAAGTCTAGTCTCAGAACTTATCTATGAGACCTTCCATGAAGCTCGATATCGTCCGCATCCTCGAGGAGCACGGCATCCAGCCGTCGGCGCAGCGTGTCGCCGTCGCCGAATACGTGCTGAACACGACCGAGCATCCCTCGGCCGACACGGTGTGGAGCGGCGTTCAGAAGAATTTCCCGATGATCTCCCGCGCCACGGTGTACAACACGCTGAATCTATTCGTGACCAGGGGGCTGCTTCGCGAGTTGCATCTCGCTCCCGACTCGGTGCTCTTCGATCCGAAGCTCGATCGCCACCACCATTTCATTGATGAGGAGAGCGGGCAGATTTTCGACATTCCGTGGAATCAGATCGAAGTGAGCCACATCAAGCCGCTGCGTGGCTTCGAGGTGCACGATTATCAGGTCGTCATGCGCGGCCGCAGCCGCCAACCACGACGCTGAGTTTTTTTGCTACGACGTTAGACAACGTCTAATTGGAAACCCTTCCCGACGCTACGACAGACGCGATGAACCCAGGCGACCCATCATCGAAAGAGGAGAAACGACGTGCCAGACAAGGAAGAAACTCGGAGTGTCAGTGAAAGCGAAAATCCTGTAATTCCCGCCCCCACCGCCAAACAGGGGCGCCCCAGGACTAACAAAGACTGGTGGCCCAACCAGCTCGACCTGTCGGTGCTGCACAACCACTCGCATCTCGCCAACCCGCTGAAAGACGACTTCGATTACGCCGAGCAGTTCAAGTCGCTCGATGTCGAGGGGCTCAAGCGCGATCTCATCGAAGTGATGACCACCTCACAGGAGTGGTGGCCGGCCGACTACGGCCATTACGGTCCGTTTTTCATCCGCA
>JBKJVD010000112.1:0-18822 GCA_046590585.1 Thermoanaerobaculia bacterium
AAGCCGCGCTCCGGCGTGCCGGCGACGATCTGGCCATCATCTCGTACGGCGCCTACGTTCACGTAGCCATGCGAGTCGCCGAGACGCTGGCTGGCGAAGGGTACGAAACCGCAGTGCTGGATCTGCGGTCACTGGCGCCTCTCGATCGCGATGCATTGCTGCAGGTCGCACGTCATTGCGGCCGCGTCCTCATCATCCACGAAGACACGCGCACCGGTGGGATCGGCGAATCGCTCGCCGCCATCATCCAGGAAGAAGCATTCGAGTTTCTCGACGCGCCGATCCGCGTGATCGGCTCGCTAGACACACCCATCCCCTACTCGCCACCACTCGAAGAGTTCTTCCTCGCCAGCGACGCGCAGATCGAAACGGCGGCGAGGCTCCTCCTCCGGTACTGATGGTTGGGAATCCGACCTACGCCCGACGCTGAAGGCGTCACAGACGGTAGCCAGTGGTCGCCGAGCGAGGCGACCACTGGTAATCAGATGAGCTACCGTCGACGCTGGAGGCGTCGCAGATCGTTCTCCTGCGACACCACGGGTACTAGACGGTCTGCGACGCCTCCGGCGTCAGGAAGGATCGGCGTGCACCGGTCTACAATCACCGCACCCGTGAACACGTTTCGCTCAGGACTTCTCGGACTTGCCCTGGTCTCTGCCTGCGCGCAGTCCGTACCGATGCCTCAATCAGAGAGCGCCGAGACAAACACCGGCCATCAACACTCCTGTCCGCCCGCCACAATCGGCATCGAGACCACCACGCTCTCGACGAAGCTTCGACAGGAACATCGCGTTCCCGACAAGTATCGAGGCGCGGTCGTCATCCAGGTCATTCCCGGAAGTCCGGCAGACGTCGCCGGAATCGTCGCCGGTGACGTGATCACCGGAGTCGGTGGCGAAGAGACGACGAACGACTGTGACTTCGACCGGCAGGTCAGCGCTCGTGCCTGCGGCACTCCTCTCCCCCTCCGCATCTGGTCCGACCGAATGAGCCGCGACGTGACCGTCACTCCCGTCGACGCTGCATCGTTCTACGAGACCGCCTGTGGGAGCGGCTCCGCGTCCGCCTGCTATCTTCTCGGCCTGCAGTACAAGGGCGGAGACGGTCATCCTCGAGACGAGGGGCAGGCCCGATCGCGATTCGAACGTGCATGCGAAGCCGGATCAGCCAGTGCCTGCGGCCACCTCGCGTCGTGGTCGTCGAAGGACGCACCGCAATCCGCCTGGCCACATCTGCAAACGCTCAGCCGGAAAGGTTGTGCGGGTGGTTACGCTCCCGCCTGCGTCGACCTCGGATTCATGTACGCAACCGGGACACGAGTCGAACGCGATGATGCGGCGTCCGTCCCATGGTTCCGCAAAGGCTGCGACCTTGGTGATGCCCAGGGTTGCTACAACATGGGCCTCATGCTTCAGTACGGCCGCGGAGTCGAGAAGGATGAAACGGCCGCACTCGCCCAATACGAAGCAGGCTGCGATCAGGGTGCGCCGAATGCCTGCACCAATGCCGGCTACCTTCGCCAGAACGGCATCGGAGCCGAGCGCTGGGAATCACGCGCCGTGGAAAACTACCGCCTCGGATGCCTCGGTAGCACCTGCACCGGCTCGAACACCGAGGGCTGCCTGAATTGGGCCCGCTGCTATCGCGATGGCATCGGCGTCAACGTCGACGCACAGCACGCCTCGGAGATCCTGGAGGACCTCTGCGAACGGGGCAAGCGAGATCCTCACGACGCGGACGCACCACAGAACATCGCGCGCGCCTGCTCGCTACTCGGCGCATTGAAGCTCGAAAAGGATCCAACTCGCGCCGTGGAACTCTTTCACCGCGGCTGCGACGAAGAGGACGCATTCGGCTGCTACAACCTCGGCGTATTTTTCTCGAACGGTCAGAACGTCGCCCAGAGTGACGCCGCTGCAGCCGATTACTTCGGACGCGCGTGCGGGAAAAACGACGGCGAAGCGTGCTACTGGCTGGCCCTGCAGGTGCGCGACGGAACCGGCATCACTCAGGACGCCGACCGCGCAAAAGAACTGATGACGAAGGCCTGCGAATCAGGCTTCGAAAAAGCGTGCCGCTAGCCCGAAGTTCTCGACTCGGACGCTTCTGCACAAGTCCTCATCATTCGAGACCATCCGGATCTTCAGTCGGTAGCGGTGAAACTCTGGAACGGGGCGACGATCGCCGGAATTAGAGGCCGTTGGACGACCCCGTCCGACGGTTGGGCGCGTCGAGCGCACGACTGCCCTGTGAATACTCGCGACGGCGTGAGTTCGCCGCGCGCCAAATTGACGTTGACCCGATTTGCGACAGAGCAGTCGAGGGCCCGGGCGCCCTCGACCGTCGGACGGGGTCGTCCAACGGCCCCTGGAGATCGTGCGCGCTCCGAAACCGCATCAAATACCAGAAGTGTCTTGGCAGCCATGGTCCGCGAACGTTCTTCAGCAGCTGGGCACCTACTCAACCCTATCCACTGAAAACACAAAGTCCTCATCATTCAAGAACTTCGATACAGACTCTGAACCCACGCCGAGTCGATGTCACTGAGCGCCTCGCCGATCTTTGCTGCTGCTTCCACCTGCTTCGGATTCCGCTGTCCGAGCAGCACGCACGCAGTGGCATTTCCAGTCAGCAGCGCTCCGACGATCGCGTGCATCACCGGTTCCTCAACGTCAGGGAATCGTTTGATGACCTCTTCCTTTGCGCGCTTCATCCGATCGACGAACTGCTGGTCATTGAACTCCGGCACGTTCCGGCGGAAGTCGCCCTCGGGGAACTCCTGCGCCTTTTCGTACTTACCGAGCAGCAGGCCGTGCTTGAGCGGAGAAAAGAAGGCAACGCCGAGGTCGTTGGCGTCGATGTGCCCCTCGAGGCCACTCGATTCGTAGTCGTCGTCGATCACGTTTCGATACGGCTGGACCACGTCGGGGTCGACCCGTTCGATGAACTTCATGATCCGGGAGGCATCCCAGTCTGAAAGTCCGATGTAGCGGACCTTGCCCTCGTCACGAAAACGCCGTGCCGTGGCGATGGCCTCGTCCAGCGATCCGTCCTGCTCGCCGAAATTACAGTTGTGAAAGTAGTAGAGGTCGATCGCGTCGGTCTTCATGTTGCGCAGCGACGCCTCGCACTGCGAACGCATGTGCTCCGGATCGTAAGGACGTCCGGAAGGACTGCCGACATATCCATACTTGGTCGCCAGAAAGATGTCACTCCGGGGAACCTGGTCCCACATCTGCCCGATCAATACCTCGGCATGACCGGCACCGTAGGCGTCGGCCGTATCCCAGTGCGTGATGCCGTTCTTCCAGGCGGCGAGCATCGCGTCCTTCGCCAGTTGGTCGTCGTGGCCGCCCCAGCCGACGGATACACCGCCATTCACGTTCGGTCCGCCATGACCCCACGTCCCGAGGCTGACGGCGGGCACCTGTACATTCGTTCTACCAAGCCGGATCGTTCGCATGGTGGCGGATTATAGGCTGCGCCAGCACTACACTGGCGCCATGTCCTGCCTGCTCTGCGATACGCCGCTCGAGACGCTTTACGACGATGAACTCTGTTACGTCATGCTGCATGACGATCGCGCCGTAACCGGACACGCCATGATCGTTGCGAAGCGTCACGTGCAGAACGTCGCTGACCTCGAGCGCGACGAGTGGCTCCACATCGCGAACGTATGGCGCATCGTGGAACGCGCACTGCTCGACGAGACGAAACGAGAACGCTCCATCGTCATGAAACTGGGGATCCAGGTGCAGCATCTCCACATCCACCTCTACCCCGTGAGCGACACCAGTGATCGCGGCGAGGTCTTCGCCGCCATCGACGGAAAGGTGCAGGAAACCCGCGACCCGGAATTCGCCGATCGTGTCCGTGAAGGAATCCGCGCGCTGTTCATGACGTCGTGAATAACGGTCCCTCGGAGTTCCTCGGTTCCTCGGGTTCCTCGGGTTCCTCGGTCGAGTTCCCCAGAATTACCCCCGCTCACAAGCCAACCACCCGAGGAACCCCGAGGAACCGAGGAACTATTCTTGACATCCCACCCTCCATGAATGAGCATTCATTCACAGTGGGTCGGACGACAGAAGAACTTCCCGAAATCGCACGTGGTACTTCCAAACGTGAGCGCATTCTCCGCGCTGCGATCGACGTGTTCGCGCAGAGCGGTTACTTCACGGCCAAGGTCTCGGAGATCGCAAGGTCTGCTGGAGTGGCGGACGGCACGATCTACCTTTACTTCGATGGAAAGGAAGATCTGCTCGTCACGATCTTCCGCGAACACACGCGCAACTACCTGCAGATTCTCGAGAAGGTGCTGACCGAGGCACGAACGCCGGAGGAGAGACTGCGCGTGGCGATGAGCCATCACCTCGCAGCGCTCGGGCGCGACCGTTCGCTCGCGGTCGTCTACCAGGTCGAACTTCGCCACAGCCTGAAGTTCATGAGCCTCTTCTCGCAGGAAGAAGTCGCCGAATATCTCAACATTCTCCGCGGCATCATCGAGCAGGGCCAGGCCTCCGGCGCATTCCGCAAGACCACACATCCCCAGCTCGTCGCGAAGGCTGTCTTCGGCATCCTCGACGAGATGGTGACCTCCTGGATCCTCTCCGAAAAAGCCTACGACCTCGCCGCCCAGAGCGACCCCCTCGCTGAACTCATTCTGGGAGGCCTCAAACAGGTCTGAGAGACACTTCCTTGAACTGATGCGGGTTCCGGAGCGCGCACGATCTCCAGAGGCCGTTGGACGACCCCGTCCGACGGTCGAGGGCGTCTCGCCTGGCGTCGAGCCCTCGACTGCTCCTTCGCAAATCAGTGCAGCGTGGATTTGGCAAGCGGCGAACCCACGCCGTCGCAAGTATCTACAGGGCAGTCGTGCGCTCGACGCGCCCGACCGTCGGACGGGGTCGTCCAACGGCCTCTAATTCCGGCGATCGTCGCCGTTCCAACGTTCACCGCTACCCACTCAAAACCCAGCTCCTAACTTCTGGTTTCTGCGTTCAATCGCCTCCGTCGATCGCCCGCCCATTCAACATTCACCATTCAACATTCACCATTCAAAGGTAGTCTCTCTCACCAATGGATGAGCCACGACAGACCTTCTCGCGCAGTGACGCGACGTTCGTTGCAGTCTGCCTGGGGCTGGCCCTCGTTTCTCTTTTCGTGATCGTCCGTTTTTTCGGCGCGGCGTTCCCGGAAGCATCGATCGATCTCCGGTACGACCGCAACGCATCGCGGGTTCCCGCCGAGGCTGTGATTGCGCGGCTCGGACTGCCGGTCGAAGGGCGAAAACATACGGCCGTATTCGAGTCGGACGACACCTCGCGCATCTTTCTCGAACGGACCCTTGGACTCGAACGCGCCAATGAAGTGATTCGCCGGCGTGACGTCAAGGTCTGGTACTGGCGTCATCGCTGGTTCAAGCCGCTCGTCGAGGAGGAGTACGGAATCGACATCGCTCCGACCGGCGAGATCGTCGCGTTTGCGCGCAAGCTTCCCGAGAGCGTTGCATTGCCTGCACTCGACTCAGTTTCAGCGCGCCAGCTCGCGGAGCACTTCCTTCGCGACGTCGGCATTGATGCCAGACAACTGACGCTCGTTTCCGAGAGCCAGCGCCAGCTTCCGAAACGACTGCAGCGAATCTACACGTGGGAGTCGAAGAGCGTCCGTCCCGGCGGGGCTCCGTATCGCTTCGGGATCGCCATCGACGGGAATGCAGTCACTTCGTTTTCTCAGCGGCTGAAAGTCCCCGAAGAGTGGCTTCGTTCCTACTCGGAACTGCGCTCGAAGAACAACGCAGCCGGCAACGTCGACACCATTTTCCTGATCATCACCATCATCGGGATCATCGCCGTCTTCGTCGCGCGTGTCCGGCGAGGCGATCTGCATTTTCGCTTCGTGCTCGCCCTGGGCGCCGTCAGCGTCGTACTCGTCACTGGCGTGGCGTTGAACTCATGGCCGTCGGCACTCGCTGGCTACAACACCACCACGTCCTATCCAGCCTTCGTCGCACAGTTCCTCCTCGGCGCCGTCCTGCAGAGCATCGGCACGGCCATGATGCTGGTCGTGGTCTGCGGAGCGGGCGAGGTCCTCTATCGCGAATCCCTCCCCCAACACCTCGCGATTCCGAAGCTGTGGACTCCACGAGCACTGGCCTCGCGCCGCGTCTTCCGCTCGCTGATTCTCGGCTATTCGCTCGTGGCGATTTTCATCGCCTACCAGGTCATCTTCTACCTGATCGCCGGGCATTTCGGTGCATGGTCCCCCGCCGAAGTGCCGTACGACGACATGCTCAATTCCGCGGTGCCGTGGCTGGCCGTGCTCTTCGCCGGATTCTTTCCCGCGTTCTCCGAAGAGTTCATGTCACGCGCGTTCTCGATCCCCTTCTTTCACCGTTTCGTCCGTTCGCGTTTCGCCGCGATCGTCATCGCCGGCTTCATCTGGGGATTCGGGCACGCCACCTATCCCAACCAGCCGTTCTACATCCGCGGCGTCGAGGTCGGCATCGTGGGCGTGATTCTCGGGCTGTTGATGCAGCGCTTCGGCCTGCTCACACTCCTCATCTGGCACTACACC
Organism: Thermoanaerobaculia bacterium; assembly: GCA_046590585.1. GTDB lineage: Bacteria > Acidobacteriota > Thermoanaerobaculia > Gp7-AA8 > Gp7-AA8 > JBKJVD01. The sequence goes on from JBKJVD010000112.1 coordinate 6,574, forward strand.
GTCGATGCGGTCTACACCGCACTGCTGCTGATCCGTTCGGGCAACACGTACTACGTCGTTTCCGGTCTCGCTGCCGCGCTGATCTTCGCCGTTCCGCTGATTGCATCGATCGTCCTCCTGATCCGGAATCGAGGATTCATTGACGACAGCGACCTCTCCAACTCGACGCTTCCGCTTTCTCCTCCTCCCGCGCCGGAGAGCATCTCGCTCGTCCGAGCCGAGTTACCTCCCGCAATCCGCAGTCATCCTTCCCTCGCTCTCATCGCAGCCACGGCGCTTGCGACCGCTCTGGTCGTCTCCTTCATGACCATCGAATCACTCGACTCGGTCGCCGACTACCGGATCACGCGAGCCCAGGCGAAGGCGATCGCCACCGCGCACATGAGCAAGCTGTCGCAACCGATCCCCGAGCGCGTGATCGCCGATCCGGTCTCCGGGTTCCGTTCCTGGAATCGCGAGTCGCCGCATGAAGAAGGAGGCGCACCGGCGGGGTTCGACGGCGTGGCCGCCGAGCACCTCCTGAAAAGCGGACTGTCGATGACTGCGCTCGCCGATCTCATGCGGCGTGACGTTCCGACGGCGACATGGGCGGTGCGGTTCTTCACACCGATGAAGAAGCGCGAGTATTTCGTCGAGGTCGATCCGCGAACTTCCCGGGTCGTCGGCTATCACAAGTACGAAGAAGAGAGCACACGCGGCGCGGCGCTGGAGCGGCCCGCAGCGCTGGCGATCGCCACCGCTGCCTTCGCAGGATACGGACTCGACCCGGCGCGCTTCACCGTGCAGGACGCCTTCACGTTTCAGCAGTCGAACCGGCGCGACTGGCTCTTCCACTTTCAACAGACCAAGCCGGTCGCGCGCGACGCGTTCCGCAGGGTCTCCGTGCGCGTGATGGGTGGCGAGGTCACGCAGTTCACAGTCACGGTGAAGGTCCCCGATCGCGCCTACCGCGACGCGAATCAGGAGACGTTGTTCAACACGATCCTCAGTCTCCTCAAGATCATCGGCACCCTGGCCGCGCTCGCGCTGATCGTGGCCGGCTTCGTCATCGCCACCCGCAAGGGCCGCCTTCCGTGGAAGCGCGCACTGCTATGGACCGCCGCGCTCTCCGTGATTCCGATTGCAAACATCGTCCTCGGCTATGAGTCCGCGCTCTTCGGCTACAACAGCTCCGTGGCGTGGGAAACGTTCCGCCTCGACCTGATCACCGATTCCGTTCGGAGCGCAGGGCTGCAGATGGGAGCGCTGTTTCTCGCCGTTGCGGGCATTCTCGCGGTCTATCCTCATGCCGAGGCGCTGCTGAGTCGTGCCGGGCGGGCAAGATTCGGCAGGGGCGCGCTGACCGGAGCGATCGCAGCGCTTTCTCTCCTGGCGCTCGTGCGGCCGCTGACGCAGATTGTGGCGCTCCGCTGGCCCGGCTCGGTTCCACTCGGTCCCGTCGATGCATCCAATCTCGTTGCGGTTGCACTTCCATCCCTGATCATCGTTGGAGACGCGATCTTCGCGGCAATCGCCGGTTCCGCTGCGGTCGCACTCTACATGGCTGCGGTCGCACCGATGAGGCGGACGCGATGGTTGCCGGCGCTGGTGACGATCTCCATCCTCTTCACACTCTCACTCGATCCGGGCGCAACACCTCGCCAGATGGCGGTGATGTTGATCCGCTCGCTCGTGATGGCGCTTTTCGGATGGTGCGCCGGGCGGTATCTTCTCGGACGCAACCTGCTGGCGTGGCCGCTCGCATTCTTTCTGGCCACGACCATCGATCGCGCAGCTTCCCTCTTCCAGCATCATCGTCCCGACCTCGTCGTTCACGGAACGATCGTCGCCGTGGTGGTGTTCATCGTGGCAGTCGCAATGGTGAGCGGCCGCGAGCGAGTGGAACCTGGCGAAAGCGAAATGGTTGCAAACTCCATCTGACGAGGACCCATGACAACGAATCCCGATCTCGGCATTCACGGTTTCCGCTACTCCGATCTCTACGACATCCGGCGCCTGGGCGACCTGTCAGCCGAGTTCGACCGCTTTGCCCGGCAGCGCGACGAGGAACTCTTCGCGCGGTTCACGACGTATCGCAGCGAAGTCCTTGCGGGACGGCCGAACGGCGGACTCACTCCGCCACAGGAATCGGAACTGCTGATCGCCTTCAGCCGCCACCTCGCCACCTTCCTCGTCCGGCTCTTCGAGATCGATGCTCCGGCTCAGGTTCTCGTGCAGCGCGCCAAGCGCGATGCCGATGTGGCCCGTCTCAAGAAGGAGTTCGTTTCGAAGCGGGTGGCAAAAGTTGCGGTCGTGACGAGCGACCCGGATCGGCTTGCCCAACTCGACGCTGCAGTCGGCTCGCTGCTCCATGTCCTCCGGCACGAATCGGGTCACGACACCGAGCATGACTTCGCCGTCGTGGTCGGTCGCCTCATCGACCTCGAGCGCGAGTATCCGCGCAACGGCACCGCCGCTCCATCCCCCGACTCCCGCGAGACGCTGCGTCAGATGCGCGAACATCTGGCCGGCACTGCGAACGCGGAAGCACTGTTCGGCGCCTCCGTGCTGCAGCGCGACGCCGTGATGTCAGACGAGGGGATCGTGCGTGAGGCCGCGGCCATTCACGCTCTCATCGACCTGACCGTGGAGTGGGCCGCAGCGCGCTGGAAGTCACCGACGGATGATTTCCCCATCCACACATGGGTCTCCTTCCGACTCCCTCGCCCGATCACCTTTGACCGGCTCGTCGCAACCCGGCCGATGGACGAACATCGCTTCGGCGGCGATCCGCATCACTTCCGCCGCCGCGACGGTTTCGCTCTGACCGATCAGCGCGGTTCGCCCCGCTTCATCAGCGATCAGGCGGCCTACTGCATCTACTGCCACGAGCGGACGAAAGACTCCTGCTCCCACGGCTTCCCTGACAAGAACGGCACGTTCCGCGTGAACCCGATCGGCATGCCTCTCGAGGGCTGCCCGCTCGACGAGAAGATCGGCGAGATGAACGTCCTCCGTGCGGAAGGTGAGGCGATCGGAGCACTGGCGATCGTCATGATCGACAACCCGATGTGTCCCGGTACCGGTCATCGCATCTGCAATGACTGCATGCGCGCGTGCATCTTCCAGAAGCAGGATCCCGTCGACATCCCGCAGATCGAAACGGGCATGCTCACCGACGTCCTCTTCATGCCGTGGGGCTTCGAGATCTACTCGCTGCTCACGCGCTGGAATCCAGTCAATGCCGCGCGCCCAGTCGCCCTCCCCTACAACGGCCGCAACGTCCTCGTCGTCGGTCTCGGACCAGCTGGCTACACCCTCGCGCATTTCCTCGCGAATGAAGGCTTCGGCGTCGTCGGCATCGACGCACTCAAGATCGAACCGCTCGATGAAGCGCTGCTCACCGAACCGATTCGCGACGCGCATGTCCTCTGGGACGATCTCGATGAACGCGTTCTGGCCGGGTTTGGCGGCGTCTCCGAGTACGGCATCACCGTCCGCTGGGACAAAAACTTCCTGCGCGTCATCCGAATCGCTCTCGAGCGGAAACAGAACATGAAGATCTATGGCGGCATCCGTTTCGGCGGGACGCTGACCATTGATGACGCATTTGACGAATTCGGATTCGACCACATCGCCATCGCCGCCGGAGCCGGCACGCCGACGATCGTAAAGATGAAGAACAACCTCATTCGCGGCATCCGCAAGGCCTCGGATTTTCTGATGGCTCTGCAACTGACCGGCGCGTTCAAGAAGAATTCGCTCGCCAACCTGCAGGTACGCCTCCCCGCCATCGTCATCGGCGGCGGCCTGACTGCAGTCGACACCGCCACCGAACTCTTCGCCTACTATCCCGTCCAGGTCGAGAAAGTCCGCGAGCGCTACGAAACCCTCAGCGCCGAATTCGGCGAGGCCACCGTGCGTGCCGGCTACGATCCGGAGGAACTGGCGATCCTCGATGAATTTCTCGGACACGCTGCAGAGATCCTGGCGGAACGCGAACGCGCTGCCGTTGCAGGCGAAGCACCTGACTTCATTCCGCTCGTCCGTGGCTGGGGCGGAGTCACGATCGCTTACCGCAAGGCCATGAGCGACTCCCCCGCCTATCGCCTCAATCACGAGGAAGTGATCAAGGCCTTCGAGGAGGGGATCGGCTACGCCGACAGCCTCTCCCCCATCGAGGCGATTCCCGATGAGTTCGGGCACGTCCGTTCCATGACGTTCTCCAGGCTCGTCGCCGAGGACGGGCGCTGGAAAGACTCTGGCGCGATCGTGGAACTCGGCGCACGGACGGTGATGGTCGCCGCAGGCACCGCCCCGAACGTCATCTACGAACGCGAACATCCCGGCACGTTCAAGCTCGACCAGTACGGCGAGTTCTTTCAGGGCTTCAACGTCAGCCTCTCCTCCGGCACACCCGAACTGATCGAGTCGGCCGGTCCGCGCGAGGCCGGCTTCTTCACGTCGTACCAGCACGCTGCCGATCCGACGAAGGTCGTCACCTTCTACGGCGACAACCATCCCGTCTACGCCGGCAACGTCGTCAAGGCCATGGCCTCCGCAAAGTTCGGCTATCCGCAGGTCGTCTCTCTCTTCGCAAACGCCCTCGCAAAGAACGACGCCAGCGAAGAAGCCCAGCTCATGCGGGACGGCGCGTGGAGCGCCATGACCGGCCGGCTCGACGACCAGCTTCTCGCTACCGTGCATGAGGTCAATCGACTGACGCCGACGATCATCGAAGTCGTCGTGCGCGCGCCGCTGGCTGCACGTCACTTCCTCCCAGGACAGTTCTATCGCCTGCAGAACTACGAGAAGTACGCGATCGAAATCGATGGGACGAAACTCGCCACGGAGGGGTTGGCTCTGACCGGCGCGTGGACCGATCCTGAGCGCGGTCTGCTGTCGATGATCATCCTCGAGATGGGAGGATCCTCGCGGCTCTGCGGACTGCTCAAACCCGGCGAACCGGTAGTCGTCATGGGTCCGACCGGAACACCGACCGAGATTCCAAAGAACGAGACGATCCTCCTCGCGGGCGGAGGCCTGGGCAACGCCGTCCTCTTCTCCATCGCGCGCGCACTCAAGGAGAACGGCTGCAAGGTCATCTACTTCGCGGGTTACAAGAAGCCGCAGGACGTCTTCAAGCGCGATGAGATCGAAGCAGGAACCGACCAGGTGGTCTGGGCCGTCGATTCCGGCGAACCGATCCTCCCGAGACGCCCGCAGGATTTTGCATTCGTGGGGAACATCATCCAGGCAATGCTTGCCTACACCCGCGGCGAACTCGGACCGACTCTCGTGAACCTCGGCGAAGTTCAGCGCCTCATCGCCATCGGTTCGGACGGCATGATGCGCGCGGTCAAGGACGCACGCCACGGAGTGCTCGCCGCACACCTCAACCCCGGCCACATCGGCATCGGCTCGATCAACTCCCCCATGCAGTGCATGATGAAACAGGTCTGCGCCCAGTGCCTCCAGCGTCACGTCGACCCCGTCACCGGCAAGGAGTCATTCGTCTTCTCCTGCTTCAACCAGGACCAGCACCTCGACAACGTCGACTTCCAGAACCTCCGCGCCCGCCTCCGCCAGAACACCGTGCTGGAAAAGCTCAGCAACCTCTGGCTGACGAGCGTCCTGGCGAAGAGGGAAGTGGCGAGGGTGTAAGGGCCGTCCTCTGCCTGCTTCGGCGATACGCGAGGGCGCCGTTGCTCGAAACCCGAAGTCAGAACGCAGAAGTCAGAATTCAGAATTGAGAAAAGAGGCAGTTCCGCTCGGCGAAGTGATTGATCAACCCTCTTTTCCAACTTCCGACTTCTGACCTACCTCAACCCTCAGCTCCACGGTCCGGAGAGAGAACCAGAGGCAGCTCCACTCAGCGAACGCGATCGGTCTCCGCCTCTTTTCTAACTTCTGAATTCTGACTTCTGAATTCTGCCTTGCCTTCATCTACACTCCCTCCCCATGCGCCGCACGGTGATTGCCCTTCTCATTCTTGCCTCCTGCACGACGGCCACGCCGGTGAAACCGGACAAAGACGCGCTTCTCGATACGATCCTGAAAACCTACGTCACCGGCTTTTTAAAGCTGAACCCCACGACCAACACCTATGTTGGTGGCGCCGGACTCGACCCCGCCCTGCGCGAGGCGGACGGCCGGTTGCGCGACTACAGCCCGACCGCCATCCAGCGAGAGAGTGTGTGGCTCACGGAGGTGCTCACATCACTGAATGCAGTCGATGCCGGCACTCTCTCGCCTGGGAAGCGGATCGACCGCGACGTCGCCATCGCACAGATCAACTTCATGCTGCGGAGCCAGCAGGCGCGCAAGTACCAGCAGCGCGCCGTCGACAGCTACACCGACGAAGTCTTTCGTTCCGTCGACTTTCAGATCCAGGGTTTCACCACCACCGGCGCAACGACCTATGGCACTCCCGACGAATGGGATCTTCTGATCACGAGGCTCGACGCCGTCCCCTGGTATTTGAAGAACGCGCAAGTCCAGCTGCGCGCCGGCATCGAGGCAAAAAACACCGCCGACTTCCGGATGCTGTATCGCAACGGCGTCCTCGCCTCACGCAGCAACGCTGACTACTTCGCCACGGAGCTCCCGAAGATCGCAGAGGAACGGATGAGCGGGCCGCGCAAGGCTGCCCAGCTCGACGCGCTACGTGCGGCATCAACTCGCGCCGCCGCAGCCTCACGCACGTTCAGTTCCTTCGTTGCCGGGACGTTCTTCGACGATCCCGCGAAAGAGAGCGGCATCAAGCCGCATTTCGCAGGCGACCGTTTCGCGATGGGCGAGAAGGAATACGACTGGGCCATCCACAACAACCTCAGGTTGAATGACACTGCGGCCCAACTCTACGAAGCATCGTGGCCGGTCGTCGTCGGCACGCAGCAGGAAATGATCGCCCTCGCCCGCCAGGTTGGCGCGGAGAAAGGCTGGACGCTGCCCAAGGATGACAACGTGGCCGTCCGCGCCGTCCTGGACAAACTCGGCGACGACTACCCGGCGAACGACGCCGCGATGATCGACTGGTACCGAGCGGCGGGCTTCCGTCTCGTCGACTACGCGCGCAAGAGCGGTCTGTTCGACGTGCCAGCCGACTACAAACTCGATGTCGTCGAAACTCCTGCACCGCTCCTCGCCTCCACCGACGGCGCTGCTTATTACCCGGCACCGGCGTTCAAGACCACCGGCGTCGGACGTTTCTACGTCACTCCCACCGGCAACATTGAAGCATCGCTGCGCGAAAATAATCGCTCTGCGATCGCCGACCTCGCTGCGCATGAAGGATTCCCCGGCCACGACTGGTACTACAAGGTACTCAGCAGCGCGGGTCAGGCGGTCGCACCTGTGCGCTGGCTCACCGCCGGATCGATCGAAGATTCGTCATCGATGTGGGCCGATTCGGTGTCGTCGGAAGGATGGGCGCTTTACTCGGAGGCGCTGCTGGCCGAGCCGCAGCCCGGGTTCCCCGGCGGCTTCTACACGCCGGCCGAGCGCCTGTATCAGTTGCAGGGCAAGCTCTATCGCGACCTCCGCGTACGCATCGATACCGGCATCCACACCGGCCGCATGTCGTATGACGAAGCCGTCAATCTCTACTCGTCCATCGTCGATTTTCAACCCGGCACCTGCGGCGACTCGACGCAGACCGACGGCAAGCGCACCAGCTGTCGCTCCGCCGAGCGCGCCATCTACCGCTACTCGAAGTGGCCCACCCAGGCCATCACCTACCGCCTCGGCAAGGAATCAATCTTCGCCCTGCGCCGCGAAGCCGCCGCAAAACTGGGCGCCCGCTTCGATGTCAAACGCTTCCACCTCGCCCTCATCCGTCAGGGAACGATTCCTCCCGGCTACTACGGCGAGGCGGTGCTGAAAGAGTTGGGGGCGAAGTAGCTGCGTCCGAAGCCGGGGCCCGGTCTTCGTAACCTCGAGGGCCAAGTTTTCAACGGGGCCAGGTCTTCAACGGGGCCAGGTCTTCGTTCCCCGTCACACAATTCTCCAAGTTTTCTTCTCTATCAGGGCCAGGTCTTCGTTCTCCCGCGCAAGTCGGTGAGGTCCAACTGGGGCCAGGTCTTTGGTCTTCGTATTGGCTCCGTTCACTTGGGGCCAGGTCTTTGGTTTCTGTCGCCCGACGGTCCCGAACAAAGACCTGGCCCCGGCCCTAACTCCTCGCGCTTTCAGCCGGTAGGCGTTGACTTCATCCTGACCCGTTCGTGATTCAAGGCGACGCGCCTGAGTCGTCTCGGGAAGAACGTTAGTGTCAGGCATCAATCGATGGAAGATCCGTCAGGTACCCGCAAGAAAGAAGGGCTCGTGCAGATTTGTCTCCTCTTGCTACTGTACGGTCTAGTGACTGGTGCTCCGTCATTCGAGTGAAAGGAGGCAGGCCCATGAACCTCAGAGTCCTCGTCGCAGTGGTGGTTCTCACGGATGGATGTGCGACGGTGCACAACGGTCGCTATCAGGAGATCAGCGTCGTCACCGATCCCGCGGGTGCCACCGTCGACGTTCGCTGCGGGAAGATGCAGCCGGTGGCGGTGACGCCGACGAGGCTTCGCCTGCCGCGCCGCGTCGAGCAGTGCTCGCTCCTCCTGAAGCTGGCCGGGTTTCGTTCCGAGTCGGTGGTATTCGATTCGAGTTCCAGCCGGTGGACATGGGGGAACTTCACCGGGCCGATCGTCGGCGGAGGGATCGGGGCTACGCGTCACTCGGATCAGGCGTTCGTCGATTTTCTTTTCGGTGCAGTGATCGGCGGGGCCGGATTCGGCATCGACGCCTTGAGTGGTGCGATGTGGGAGCTGGAGCCCGCCCGAGTCGAACTCCAATTGACGCCAGAGTGAGATTCGTGAGGACCGCTCGTATCGCGTTTCATCAGAAAAGGGGGGCCAATCGGGGCCAATCGGGGCCACAATCGGGGCCAATCGGGGCCAGGTCTTCGTTCTCCAAACCAATCAGCAGCGACTCCTAAAATTGCTGGTCCCAACTCGTACCAGGTCGGGGTACCAGGTCGGGGCCACGTCTTCGCTCTTCTACCAGGTCGGGGCCACGTCTTCGCTCTTCAGGGTCAACTCGTAGAGTTCTTGGAATGGTTCCCCGCGCCCCGCCTCTGCCACCGTTTCGAGTGGGGCCAGGTCTTCGTTCCTCTGTCACTCTTCCCACCCAGCGGGGCCAGGTCTTCGTTTCCCAGTTCCCAAGTTTTGAAGCGGCCCCAATTGGTTCACTGGCTCGTAGTCGCAAGTCGGCGTAGTCGCAAGGCGGGACCCGGTCTTCGTAACTCTGTCACTCGGTGGTCTCAATTGTTCACTGGCTCGTGACGATTGGAGGATTGGAGGAACTCTTTCATCCGTACGTTCCTCGCGGGTATGCTTGAACCAGACTTCGCTATGAACAAATTCGGACTGCTCATCCTATTTTCGCTGGCGTTCGTCTCGACCACATCTGCCGCTCCGGTGATCCAGACGCATCCGCGGCTTCTGCTCACCGCCGCTGATCGCAGCAGGCTCCTCATCCGGAAGAACGCCGGCGATCCGGCCTGGCAGGTGCTCAAGGCCCGGGCCGATACGCTAGCCACCTATTCGATCCACCCCTATAAGTTCGCCACGAGTTCCGACGCCCCTCTTGGGACGATCTATTACACCTATCAGGGTGAGGCGTGGCTCTCCGCGACGCTGCCGCTGGCGTTCGCCTTTCAACTCACTGGAGACACGAACTACTCGACGAAGCTGATCCAGTTGGCGCAGGAGATGATTCGCGCACAGAGCGATCCCGACAACAATCCGCCGATCGGGATTCCACCCGTGCGGCCCGACAGCTACTACCCCTCGCGATCAGTCCCGGCGACTCTCGCCTTCATCTACGACTTCTGCTACGACCAGTTGAGCGCAGCGCTCAAGGCGCAGATGGTCACGCTGATGAACGCTTACTTCGACGACCTCTCCGTCAACGGCTACCAGGCGCAGAACTACAGCGCTGCCGCCGATGGCAACTACTTCGGAGGGCACCTCTACGGAGTGGCCCTCATGGGCTACGCCTCGGCGGGCGACAACCCGCGGGCGCAGGAGATGATCGAGTGGGCTCGGATCCGTTTCGACGGTCTGCGCGGACCCACGCTCTCAGATGGCCAGATCCCCGCCGCCTGGCGCGCGCAGGTGTTCGACGGAGGGATGCGCCCGGCCGTGGCTCTCGACTTCAATGGCCCTCCCATCACGGGAAATCCGTTCAAGGGTGGCTTCGACTTTCAGGCGTGGTCCTACGGCTCAGAAGAACTGGGCCGGATGATGGACTACATGCTGATCGTAAAAAGCGCCACTGGCGAAGACATCCTCACGCCCCACATCGACTGGTTCTCGCAGATCCTCAGGGCAGAGAAGCACGCACTCTTTCCCAATCGTTTTCTGATTGATCCGACGGGCGACTGGGGCGGCTACCAGGGTGCGGTCATCTCCAGGGAACTGCCCACACGGCTGGCGTTCGTGCTGGCCGGTTCTGCGGATGGGCCAGGTGCCCAGCACTTTGTCGATTCGGAGATTGCAGCGTCAACGATTCCTGCCGTCGAGGTCTATCCAGCACCCGAATGGGTCGATCTGTTTTTCAAGGCCTCTTCCCGCCCATCCTCGGAACTGTTGCTTCCACCTTTCTACACGGGATTCGCACCTGCTTATCCGCAGGGTGCGACGAGTCCCGCGGGGACGAACGGGGCGATTCCGTACTTCATCATGCGTAGTGACTGGAGCAACAGCGCGACCTGGGCTTCGGTCCAGATGGGAAGTCAGTGGTGGGACGACCATCAGCATTTCGCGGCCGGACACATGATCATCGCGCGAGGTAGCGACTACCTTCTGGTGAGTGCCACAGACTGGAAGACGGAAATCGGCCAGGACGGCAAGCCGGCCTACGGTCGTTCGGGAGTCCTGGGAACGTCGCTCGAATATCAGGAATCATCTCTCAACAACACGTTGTACTTTGACGACTTTGGTGACTTTCAGAGTGCGAATCAGATCGCCAGCGGTGGCCAGTTCGCGGTCGGAATCGACCAGGTCGTGGCGGACGAGTTGAACAAGGACCTGAGCTATGTGCGCAGCGACCTCTCCACTGCCTACAATCGCGCCGGAGACCAGTCGGATACGCCGAACCGAAAACTCGACTTTTTCTATCGCAACTTTCTCTATCTCCGTGCGGCGAATCTGTTTGTGGTCTACGACCAGGTGAAAGCGAAGCCGTCGAGCCATCCGAAGGGCGCCTATCGAAAACACATTCGTTGGCACCTGCCGAATACACCGGCCATCTCGGGACGAAAGGCTCAGCTGGACTCCGGACAGTCACGCCTGTTCATCGACACCGTGCTGCCTGCGAACGCCGAACTCAAGGTCGTCGACGAGTGGAAAAACCCTGATCCCTGCGACGGATCCGACCCCGCGTGCGTCCCGTTCGGTCAGTCCAATGCGGGAACGTTCCGCATCGAAGTACGAGATCCGCAGAATCCCTTGATGGTTCCCTTTCTCACGGTGCTGCAGCCTGGTTCGAACACCAGCTCAGCCCCGGTCAGCAACCGGCTTTCCTCGATCGATGGGAAGATGATCGGCGTCGAAGTCTCACAAGGCGGAACCCGCAACATTGCGCTCTTCAATAACCAGGAAGGGCAGGTTCCTGCGCCCATCACATCGACCTCCTACAACTCCCCGACGGGCGTGGTGTCGCACACGCTCATGGGACTCGTGCCGGGCGCCCGCTACACCGTCGTGGCGAGCAACGGGAACGTCGCGATCGAGCAGAGCGCGAGTGGAACCAAAACAGCCTCGCCAGCCGGCGTGCTCCAATACACCACCTCCTCGGCGCCACCGTCCGCACCACGCCGCCGCGCATCCCGGCACTAGGGTGCGCAGAAAGTTCTCATCTGCATCTGCATCTCATCTGGCCTCATCTGGCCCTCGGAGGGCCCTCGGAGGGGGGCCAGGTCTTCGTTCTCTCGTTCGATCGGATCGCGTCCAATTGGGGCCAGGTCTTTGGTTTTCGCGTTTGGGCAAAATGGGGCCGGATCTTAGCGAGCGATCTAACCGACAACAACCGGGGTTACGACGCCGTTGTCGGGAAGCGGGACCGACTCAGCGCAGCGATCGATTCCGAATGGACGCGTCCCTGGGGTGGCCGCGAGTGTCCGCGGCTCAGGTGTCGATCATCCAGACACACAGCGGCCAGCGTGTCGACGGATCAGCCGGCGTGTGACTCCTCGGTTCAGTGCTGGAGGGCGAGAAAGACCTGTTG
>JBKJVD010000202.1:0-9787 GCA_046590585.1 Thermoanaerobaculia bacterium
CGCCAGGTAGGCACCTCCGGCAAGACCGTGAAACCGAAGGTCTACGTCGCCCTCGGCATCAGCGGCTCCTTCCAGCACCTCGGCGGCATCAAGGGCAGCCCGTTCCTGCTCGCGATCAACAAGAACCCGAAAGCACCAATCTTCCAGGCCGCGACCGTCGGTGTCGTCGCCGACCTGATGGACCTGCTGCCCGTGCTGACTGCAAAGATCAAGGCGAGCCGGTAGGGTTGATGAAAGAATCTCCCGCCGGCTTCTGAGAAACTCCCAGTATTTATGCGGGTTTGCGGATCCAACGACGGCTGTCATGCTGAGCGATTCGACCACGGGCTCGCGGCCACTGGGGCAAGAAACCGGTGGAGCGGTAGCGGGCCAGCGTTCCCAGGTTCCCCCTCTCCCAGCAGGCTCCTTTGCTGGGAGAGGGTGGCCGTGAGGCCGGGTGAGGGCGCGTACCGCCAGCGAATTTTGCGAGGGGCGGCGGAAAGCGCGAACACGTCGCGCGTGAATCGCAGCGCGTCGCGCCAACCCGCATGGCGAGAAGTCGCCCTCACCCGGCCTGCGGGCCACCCTCTCCCCGCCGATGAAGCTGGCCGGGAGAGGGGGAACGACGCGCGCGCGAGCGTGACGAAACCCGCATAAATACTGGGAGTTTCTATGAGGCTGCGAGGGCGCATTCCGCCGACTCAGCATGACAGGTCAGGTTTCTTGCCCGCAGTCGCAGCGTAGCGCCGTGCCGTCGCTCGACATCAAGACAAGCGATCGCGAAGCAGAACCTGCCTTTACGAGCGCAGCCGTGCGTTGAGCTTACGAAGTTCTGCGTGACCGACCGTGACATCGATTTCGCGTTGCAGCAACGGGACGTAGCGCTCGCTGAAGGCAGGATCGGCTTTAGGTCCGAACAGCGCATCGAGGCGTTCGGCGATGGCAAGGGCGTCTTCGGTGGTGAAGTCGCGGCGCACCATTTCGTCGATGTCGACGATGAGTGCCGTCACGGGACGAAGCCACTCGAAGAATGCGTCGCCCTGGATGAGTTGCAGCAGCTGGGTCGGGCTCTCGATCGGGGCGACTGTAAATGAGTAGTCGGCCTTCGCAGCTTCGATCAAGGCACGATGCAACGGAAGCAACGCCTTCGAGGTCTCACGCAGCGTGGCGCGTAGTGCCGCCCGGTGCTCGTCGTCGGGCGTGTGCATGGTGCGCGCGAAGAAGCGCGCCTTGGGGTCGTTCGAATCCATCGTGAGAAAAAATCACGCCTCCACGGTTGGCTGGGGAAGGGTGGGGTAGGCAGTAGCCAACCGAGGAGGCAATGAACTGGATCTGAGGTCAGGAAGTCTACCTCACTCCTTCCACCGAAAACCAGTGAAAGTCCCGTGATCGGGAAGAGCACGGATGATGCCTTTTTGACGCTTGCACCCTCTCCCTCATCCCCACCTCCCGGCCGGCTCTGCGCGGAGGCCGCCGGGGAGTCGGGACCTGCGTAGGATCGCTCCCGGATTGGAGGCATTTGCAGGGTTCCCCGGCTCACAATTCATCCGGCCCTTGCGCCTCGCGAACGGCCTCAGTACAATGCGCGGCCCGCGGAATTCTCCTCTGGAAGCTGCGGTTCATTTCCGTGCTCGCACCCATAGCTTAATTGGATAGAGCATCTGACTACGGATCAGAAGGTTGGAGGTTCGAGTCCTCCTGGGTGCACCATTTCGAGTTCCAGGTTCTTTCGAGAATCTTTCAATGACGGCGGGCTCTGGCCCGCCGTTGTAATCTTTGACAGGTGAATCAAACGCAGTGGATGGAAGAAGCGCTTTCACTGGCCGCCCTGGCGGCGAGTGAAGGAGAGATCCCGGTCGGGGCGATCGTCGTCGATCGCAACCTTCAGGTGATCGGCCGCGGGCGGAACCGTCGCGAATCAGGCGACCCCCTCGGACATGCGGAGATTCTGGCGATTGCCGAAGCAGCAGTGGCGATCGGCGACTGGCGGCTCGAAGGGACGACGATGATCGTCACGCTCGAGCCGTGCGCCATGTGTGCCGGCGCCCTCGTCAATGCACGAGTGGACCGGCTGATCTTCGCAGCACGCGATGCCAAGGCCGGCTTCTGTGGCTCCTTGGGCAATCTCGTGCAGGACTCCCGCTTGAACCACCGCCTCGAAGTCGAGGGCGGTTTCATGGAGGAGCAGGCCGCAGACCTGCTTCGTGCCTTCTTCCGCCAGCTGCGCGCGCGCGATTGAAACGGAGAGGTGGCAGAGTGGTTGAACGCGGCGGTCTCGAAAACCGTTATACCTTCACGGGTATCGGGGGTTCGAATCCCCCCCTCTCCGCCATTCGCGTGAAACGAAATGCTGGATGCCGAGTGTTCAATTCGCGGCACGCTTTAAGATCTACTTTCAACATTCAGCATTCAACATTCAACATTCAACATCCGAGGAGAGATGGCCGAGTGGCTTAAGGCGCACGCTTGGAAAGCGTGTGTACGTTAATAGCGTACCGTGGGTTCGAATCCCACTCTCTCCGCCATCCGCAGAAAGTCGTCGGAAGTCGACGCCGGTTCATCCATTAAATAGCTAGTTGTTCAGTTTGCCTTTTCCACGACGCAAACCTTGACAGCCCGCTGGGGTGAGCTCGGGTCCTGTGCAGCAGGCGTACCGAACCTCGTCAGGCCCGGAAGGGAGCAGCGATAAGGTGCTCTACCTGTGTGCCGCAGTAAACCTGGGCTCTTCCGAGCGGGCTTTTCTCTTTCACGGGCACCTTTATCGTCTTCGGTTTTTTGACTTTAGCCTCGCGATTTCAGCGGCCTGATTTTCGAGCCGTATTATAAGAGTGCCATTAGCAGCTAGACTACCCGGCGAAATGTCCTATCAGGCGCTTGCGCGCAAGTACCGTCCCCAGTCGTTCAGCGATGTCATCGGACAGGAAACCGTCGTCCGGACCCTCCAGAACGCCATCGAGCAGAACCGGATTCAACACGCCTACCTCTTCTCCGGCGTCCGCGGGGTCGGCAAGACCACCACCGCCCGCATCCTCGCCAAGGCTCTCAACTGCGTCAAAGGACCGACGCTCGAGCCGTGCAACGAATGCTCGATCTGCCGCGAGATCACCGACGGCAGCGACCTCGATGTCCGCGAGATCGACGCCGCGACCTACACCGGCGTCGACAACATCCGGGAGTTGCGTGACGTCACCCAGTTCCAGCCCGCTCGCGATCACTACCGCACGTTCATCATCGACGAAGCGCACATGCTGTCGACCGGCGCATGGAACGCGCTGCTCAAGCTGATCGAAGAGCCGCCGCCACACGTGATCTTCATGTTCGCCACGACCGAGATGCACAAGGTCCCTGCGACGATCCTGTCCCGCGTGCAGAAGTTCTCGCTGCGCAAAGTCACCGTCGCCGAACTCGTTACGCGCCTAGAAGAGATCTGCGTGAAAGAGGGGATCGAGGCCGATCGCGCCGCGCTCGAGATCATCGCCCGTCGCGGTGAAGGCAGCGTCCGCGATGCGCTTTCGCTGCTCGACCAGGTCATCGCCTTCAGCGGACGTGCCATCACGGCGATGGAAGTGGCCACGGTACTCGGCCTTTCCGAGACCTCGTTCTTCGCCAGGATCGTCCGGATGATCGGGGAGGGCGATCACGCTTCCATCCTCGACGCGGTCCAGGAAGCCTCCGAGAGTGGACGTGACTTCAAGCTCCTCTATCGCGACCTCCTCTCGTTCGTTCGCAACCTTCTGATCGTTGCCGGCGGCGCAAACAAGTCGCTGCTCGCAGGATCGCCGGAGGATCTCGTGGCGGTGGAATCCGTCGCGGGCGACTTCTCCTACAGCGAGTTGCTCCGGATCGCGAACCTGCTCCTGAAAGATGACGACACGGTCAGCAAGGCGGAGCATCAGCGCCTCGCCGTCGAAATCGCACTCCTCAAGGCTGCGACGTTCCCGCGCCTTCGTTCCGTCGAAGAGGCAATCGCCTCCGGTGACAACACCGTGACCGGGAGGGTTTCCCCCTCTCCCGCGGCGCGTCCCGATCCGCCTCGACGCGCCACCCCTTCCACTTCGGGCTTCGACGCAGCGGCTCCGCGGGTCGCACCTCGCGTCGAAAGCGCTCCAGAGCCGGAGCCAGAACCACGCCCTGCGCAAGCCGCCGTTGCAGCAACGGGCGACGTCGCTGCGTTCGCTGCACGAATCCAGGCGACCCGCCCGATGGTCGGGACTTACCTGAGCAGTGCGAAAGAGATCCGCAAGGACGCGGCCACGATCACGGTCGTGTTCGCACTGGCACAGAGCTTCTTCGCAGACCAGCTCACCGCCCAGATTCGTTCGCTCGAGGAAAACGCCGAAGCTCTGTACGGTGAACCGACGCGCGTCATCATCCAGACCGAATCGCCGGCAGGGGCGCAGCCAGGCCGCCGCGTTGAAGACGCGGCGGCACCGGCGTCACCGCTGAGCGAGGATCCCGTCGTGAAGTCCTTCGCCCGGCACCTCGGTGCAGAACTGTCCGAACCACGCAATCGCTGATCAAACGCACAGGAGAACTTCTCATGAACATCAAACAACTGATGAAACAGGCCCAGCAGATGCAGGAACAGATGCAGCAGCGCGTGGCCACGATCAAGGTCGAAGGAACGGCCGGCGGCGGCATGGTCCGCGCCGAGATGTCGGGCAACAAGGAACTTCTCTCGATCACCATCGACAAGGAAGCAGTCGATCCGAGCGATGTCGAAATGCTGCAGGACCTCGTCAAGGCAGCGATCAACGAAGCGTCCCGTAAAGTCGACGAAGAGATGAACGGCCAGCTCGGTGCGATGACCGGCGGAATGAACATCCCCGGCCTGGGCTGAGGCGATTCGAGACGACGATGACCGCCCCTCCGCTGGCGAACCTGATCAACGAACTCTCCAAGCTTCCCGGCGTCGGCGGCAAGTCGGCGTCCAGGCTTGCCTACCACATCCTCAAACGTCCGGCAGCGGACGCTGAGGCGCTTGCCCAGGCCATCCTCGAGGTCAAGACGCGGATCTTCCGTTGCTCGATCTGTAACAACATGACGGACGTGGAACCGTGCTCGGTCTGCAGCGATCCGCGACGCGATCGCAGCCTGGTTTGCGTCGTCGAGGAAGCGTTCAACATCCCCACCATTGAACAGACGCGCGAGTTCCGCGGCATGTTTCACGTGCTTCTCGGCGCGCTCTCACCACTCAAGGGAGTCGGACCGCAGGACATCGATGTCGCTGGCCTCGTTCGACGCGTTCTGGAGGGAGAGATCCGCGAGGTCATCGTGGCGACGAATCCGAATGTCGAAGGTGAAGCCACCGCGCTCTACATCGCGCAACAGCTGCGCGGCCGTGACGTGCGCACCACCCGCCTCGCCTTCGGACTGCCAGTCGGTGGCGATCTCGAATACGCCGATCAGGTCACGATGGGCAAGGCAATCGAAGGCCGGCGCGAAATCTGATGATGGTTGCTTAAGCGTTGCGTGTGCTATACATTGCCGACTCCCGAAAACGGGCTACTGGGTGAATGAATGGCATCTCCTGATCTCGTTATGTACGAGGAGGAGTACCAGCAGATCAAGGACACGCTCCAACGTCTGCAGGTGGACTCCAATGCGAAGTTTGTCTTTCTCGTTGATAAAAACGGGCAGCAGATAGCCGCGCACGGTGACATGGCCGGGGTCGATGCGACCTCGCTGGCCTCGCTGACTGCCGGCAACGTCGCGGCAACTGACGGCTTGGCCAAACTCATCGGCGAGAAAGAGTTCTCGATCCTCTTCCACGAAGGCGAGCGGGACAACATCCACATCTCCCTTGTGGCGCAACGGGTCATCCTCGTTGTGATCTTCGACGAGAAGTCTTCCCTCGGTCTCGTCCGGCTGCGGGTGAAGAAAGCTTCCCAGGAACTCGAGAGGACCTTCGAGCAACTGCTCAGGAAGTCCGAGGAGGAGCGCGGCAACATGGCCGACCGCTTCGACTCACCGTTTGCAGAGATCACTGACGAGGATATCGACAGCCTGTTCAGCGAATAGCGTCAGCCATGACTTTCATCAACTACGCGGCCCGCGAGATCAACTGCAAGATCGTCTATTACGGCCCCGGCCTCTGCGGGAAGACGACCAATCTCCAGTGGATTTACGATAAGACGAATCCTCAGGCCAAGGGAAAGCTCATCTCCCTCGCCACGGAAACGGATCGAACCCTCTTCTTCGACTTCCTTCCTCTCGACCTCGGCACGGTTCGCGGGTTCAAGACCCGCTTTCACCTCTACACGGTTCCCGGCCAGGTGTTCTATGACGCCTCCCGCAAGCTGATCCTCAAAGGGGTCGACGGCATGGTTTTCGTCGCCGACTCGCAGGAAGCGCGCATGGAAGCGAACGTCGAGTCGCTGCAGAATCTCGATAAGAACCTCAAGGAACAGGGGTATGAACTTGCCACCGTTCCCTACGTCCTCCAGTTCAACAAGCGCGATCTTCCGACGGCCGTTGCCGCCGATGACATGTACCGCCAGCTCAACTTCAAGGGCGAGCCGACGTACGAAGCGGTGGCCATGGCCGGAACCGGTGTGTTCGACACATTGAAGGCCGTCGCCAAGCTCGTCCTCAACGAGCTCAAGAAGAAGTAAGCCGCACAGCGGTTCGCGTAGGATGTGGCGATGCATCGCCAGTTTCGCGAGTCTTTCAATCGACAGATCACGCCCGAACTGTATGACTACTACCAGCGCGACCTCATGCAGCGCCTCGGCTGCCGCGTCGAGTTCCGCCTGGCAGAGTCGCCTCTCTTCCTGACCGACGAGTTCAGGGCGCGGGTCACCAGCGCCGCGGAGGCGATCGTCGAGCAACTCTCCGATCCGGTCCGGCTCGAGAAGATGAAGCGCGCCATTCCGCCGCAGTGGGACACGCCCGGGATGGACTCGCTGCCGAACCTGACGCAGGTCGACTTCGCGGTGGTGCGCGCGCCCGACGGAACCCTCGTCCCAAAATTGATCGAACTGCAGGGCTTTCCGTCGCTTACCGCGTTCCAGACCATGCAGCGCGATTCGTGGGTGGCCACGCTGTCGCGGATGGAAGGTCTCGACGAGCCCTGGTCGTGCTGGTACTCGGGACTCGATCGGGATGCGTTCATCGACCTGACGCGGCGCACGATCGTCGGAGCACACGATCCCGCCGAAGTCATCCTGATGGACATCGATCCGACCCATCAGAAAACCTACTGCGACTTCGCGGCCACGAAGCGGTTGTTCGACGTCGACGCGGTCGATCCACGCTCGCTCACACGTCGGGGGAACGAGTTGTGGCGCCGCGACGCGTCGGGTCGCGAGCTTCGCGTTCGCCGCATCTACAACCGTGTCGTGTTCGATGAACTGATTGCGAAGAAAGTCGTGCTGCCGTTCGACTATCGCGATCCGCTGGACGTCGAGTGGGCTCCTCACCCGAACTGGTACTGGACCTGGTCGAAGTATTCGCTTCCGTTTCTGGAACACGAGTCGGTTCCGCGCGCCCGGTTCGTCTCGGAACTGGATCGCGTTCCCGACGACCTGAACGGCTTCGTCCTCAAGCCTCTCTTCTCGTTCGCAGGCGGCGGGGTGAACGTCGAACCGACGCGCGCCGACATCGATGCAATCCCCGAAAGTGACCGCGCCAACTGGTGCCTGCAGGAGAAGATCGAATACGAGCCGGCACTCGAAGCTGCCGATGGCGGTCACGTCAAGATCGAGATCCGGATGATGTTTCTCCGACCCGACGATGAAGCACGCCCGAAACTGGCGCAGAACCTGGTGCGCCTGTCGCGCGGCAAGATGCTGGGCGTCGACTTCAACAAGGACTACACCTGGGTCGGATCGTCAGTCGCGCTGCACCTGTGAGCCTCGTGGTTCGTGCCATTGCGGGATGTCCTAGCTCCCCGCAACCGCGCCATCGACGCAACTCGCCCGTGTACCCCTTCTCCCGTCGCAAACGGGAGAAGGTGGCCGAAGGCCGGATGAGGGCGTGAACCCAGGTCGTCCGGAAAAGAGAACCACGCGCCGTTCAGACTGTGATGGACACGGCTTTATAATCGGGACATGCACTATCTGAAGACAAGTGAACGCGTGACGCTCATCGTCGCGGCTCTGGCAACGATCGGCGCCGGCCTCCTTCACGGCAGCGCTTCGAAGGTACTCCCGTTCATCGTCGCCGCGGTGGCCCTGGCAACACTCGCTTCGGTCGTCGGCGCTGCAACCGAACAGTTAGGAGAGCGCATGGGTCCGGGCGCCACCGGGGTGCTTCAATCCGGGATTGGCAACCTGCCCGAGCTGTTCGTCTGCATTTTCGCCTTACGTGCAGGCCTCGTGAACGTAGTTCAGAGCGCGCTGATCGGTTCCATTCTCGCGAACAGCCTGCTCGTGCTCGGCCTGGCCTTTCTCGTCGGCGGCTTGAAGCATGGGACGCAGCGTTTCTCATCCGAGCAGCCCAGGATCATCGCGACGTTGACGCTCCTGGCGATCGCGGCGCTCACCGTGCCGACGCTCGTCCACCAGCTACACACGCCTGCCGAAGCGCACACCGAAGCGCTGAGCATCGCTTGCGCGGTGGTGCTGCTCGTGGTCTTCATCCTCAGCATTCCCTTCTCTCTCAAGAGTGAGCTGCCTGGGCAGATGAAGGAAGCAAACGAGGACGTTGACGAGAAGCCTCACGTGATCTGGCCCGTCGGTCTCGCCGTCGGCATCCTGGCAGCGGCCGGCGTCGGAGCCGCGTTCGTTTCCGACTGGTTCGTGGCAGCGCTGCAACCTGCCATGACGACGCTGCATCTTTCGGAGACCTTCACCGGTCTCGTAATCGTGGCGATCGCCGGCAACGCAGTCGAGAACGTCGTCGGAATTCAGCTGGCTGCGCGGAACAAGCCGGACTACGCCATCAGCGTCATCATGAACAGTTCACTGCAGGTCGCACTCGGGCTCATTCCGGTTCTGGTCATTCTCAGCTTCTTCATGGGTGGATCCCACCTCACCCTGGTCATGCCGCCCCTGCTCGTCGTCGCCCTCGGTTTTGCCGCAGCGCTCGGCGCCGTGATCGTCTACGACGGGGAATCCGTGTGGCTCGAAGGAGTCGCGCTGATCGGCCTGTACGGCGTCCTCGCCGCAAGCTTCTGGTGGGGATAGCGCGGAACGTTTTTCAGACCGGTACTTCGCGGGTTTCCTGTGGTTGTCGGACCGCCCTCACTGACCACATAAAGCAAGTATGTGGCAGTGATGGATAGCTCGGCAGCTTGCCGAGGTTCGCAGCCCAACCATGACGCATAACTCCGGCCGGCGTGCAGAACGGCCCGTTAACACTTCACGCTGCAACCACTTACGCCTGCGGCGAAATGAATCGGTTAGGATGTTATGCAACTTACCGGGCGCTTAGGCGGCCTGAGGCAAGTTGGTTAAATCATAGTTAGACGGCTACACCGATGAACCGAAATCCCTACCTGAACCCAATAGTCCATCAGATCGATGCGCTCGAAGGGCGCCAGAAGGAACGTTTGCGCAAGATCGCATTCTGGTTTCTCTTCGTCTATCTCGAAGTGTGGGCACTCCAGGCCGCAGCCGTTGCTCTCATCGTTTTCCTCTTCATTGCGGTCATTGTCGTGTACTTCGCCCGCTACGTGCGGCCAGTGAAGCGGCCTCACGTGTTTTGTCTCCATATGGCCATTATCGGAGCGCTCGCCGTCGGTGTCGTCCGCGCTCCATCGCTATGGGCCATCGTAGATGTTTGTACAATTGGTCTGTTGTTTTGGTTTGTGCTGGCGTCCTCGCGCATTGCAATCATGCTCGCATTAGCGGCGCAACACCTTGCC
>JBKJVD010000197.1:0-7114 GCA_046590585.1 Thermoanaerobaculia bacterium
TACGGCTTCCCGAATGTGCGCGTCGAGGTTGTTCCGGGCCTCGGGCCCGATCAGGTTCACCTTCTCATTCCACTGAAGGTGAACCTGTTCGGGCCCGAGGCCCGGAACAACCTCGACGCGCACATTCGGGAAGCCGTAGCAGCAGCGAGATTGCTGAAGCCGGCCGGAGAGGTCCTGGACTTCGGGAGTGGAGGTGGTTTGCCCGCAATCCCGATGGCCATCATGTCCCCCGAGGCGAGGTTTCATCTGGTGGAAGTCGACAAGCGGAAGTGGGCGTTTCTCAAACACGTGGTCAGGGAGTGCGGATTGAACTGCCAGGTGTACGGTGATACATTGCAGCTGGCCCTGACGCGACTCCCGGCCGAGTTGCGGTTCTCACTCGTCGTGTCCCGGGCAGTCGGTTTCCCCGAAACCTGGTTACCACTCCTGCCGGACCATCTGGTCGACGGAGCGCGGGTTGCGCTCTTCCAGGGCACTCCGGATACGCCGCCACTCGAGGGCTTCGAAAAGCAGTCCGCTGTCGCATTGCCGCGAGGCAACAGCAACTACCTGGTGACTCTAGCGTTCCACGTGAAACATCCATGACAAAGATCGTTACTCTCGTAAACCAGAAGGGGGGCGTCGGGAAGACTACGACGGCCATCAACCTGGGCGCCTCCATCGCCGCCTGCGATCGTCGGGTACTGCTCGTGGACCTCGACCCCCAGGCGAACGCGACCTCAGGACTCGGTCTCTCCAAGACCGATAGCAACTCCATCTATCCCGTTATTACAGAAGGACTTAGCATCCGTAGCGTCATCAAGGAAACGGAGCTTCCGGGACTCCACGTGGCGCCCTCATCTGTGGATCTCGTCGCGGCTGAGCTCGAGCTAAGCGATGCAATCGGGCGCGAGTTCTACCTGAGGAAGGCTCTTCAGGAAGTTCTATCGGACTACGACTACATCCTGATCGATTCGCCACCCTCCCTGGGGCTCCTGACGATCAACGGGCTGACAGCTGCGAACTCGGTGCTGGTTCCGATGCAGTGCGAGTACTTCGCCATCGAAGGGGTCGCGCAGCTGGTCAACACAGTGGAGCGCGTCCGGGACATCCTCAACCCGGCCCTCGAGATCGAGGGAATCGCCCTGACCATGTATGACGAGCGAATGAACCTCGCCCGTCAGGTCGCCGAGGAAGTTCGCACTCACTTCGGGGAGAAAGTCTACAAGACTGTAATCCCCCGCAACGTACGACTCGGTGAGGCGCCGTCGTTCGGCAAGCCGATCATTCTTTATGACATCCGCTCGCGCGGCGCCGAGGCCTACATCAGTCTCGCGCGGGAGTTCATCCAGCGCGCAGAGACGGTGATCTAGTGGAGGTCTCGTGAGCACGAAGAAAGTCCTTGGCCGCGGGCTGGGAGCTCTGATTCCGCAGCGGCCCCAGGAACCCGCCGCCGGAACGCAGACAGGGATGCTCGAGGTTGCGATCGAACACATCGCGCCTAACCCTTTCCAGCCTCGGAAGACCTTCAACGAATCGTCGATTGACGAACTGGCCCGCAGTGTCGCGGAGCATGGCATCGTGCAGCCGCTCGTCGTCACGCGGACCAGCGAGGGCCGCTATCGGCTGATCGCAGGCGAACGTCGCTTCCGCGCCGCCCAGAAGGCCGGACTCAAGAAGGTTCCCGTGGTCGTGAAGGATGAACTTCCCGACAGCGAGACGCTTCAGGTGGCGCTCATCGAGAACATCCAGCGCGAAGATCTCAACCCGATCGAGGAAGCGCTCGCGTACCACCAGTTGCACGAGGAATTTCACCTCACACAGGAAGAGATCTCGAAGAGGGTCGGGAAGGAACGTTCGACCGTAGCAAACTTCCTGCGGCTGATCCGATTGCCGGACCCGGTGAAGAAACTGCTCGCCTCAGGCCAGTTGTCGATGGGTCACGCACGCGCTCTGCTTGCCGTCGATTCCGCGAAGAAGCAGGAGCAACTCGCGGACCGCGTCGTGAAGAAGAATCTCAATGTCCGACAGACCGAGTTGCTCGCGGCGGAGAGTTCGCCGAAGGCCGCCGAGAAGAAAGAGAAAGAGAAGGACGTCTTCACCCGCGATGCTGAAGAAAAATTGCAACGCTCGCTGCGGACGAAGGTCGAGATCGACCGCCGTCGCCGTGGCGGCGTGATTCACGTCCGTTTTGCGAGCGAAGATGATCTGATCCGCATCTTCGACGAGATCACCGGGAGGAAACGATGAAGGCACGGGCAGGAGAACTCAACGGATTCCTCGATCGCGGGGCCATTTTCCGCGGGGAACTCGAATTCGAGGACACAATGCGCATCGACGGCCGGTTCAACGGCAAGATCATTTCGAAAAATGAGTTGATCGTCGGCGAGAGCGCGCACGTTGAAGGCGACATCCATGTGGGACGTATCGCCATCAGCGGCACGGTCGTCGGAAAAATCGTGGCCGATCAGCGCGTGGAGATCCACCGCAACGGCAAGGTCTATAGCGACATCGATACCCCGGCGCTGATCATCGAGGAAGGCGCCGTGTTCCAGGGAAACTGCGTCATGACCGACAAGAAGCAGGCGTCCAATCTTGCGACCCTCCCGAAGGCTCACGGCTAGACCGAATCCGGAGGCAGCCAGCCACGACTCCTGGCGATCAGTACGATCGCCTCGGGGATGGTGAACTCGTCCTCCTGTCCCAGGACGTCTTCCAGTTTCAGGTCCCAGGCCGCACTCATCCTGGCGTCGTAGTCCGCGGAATTGAAATTGAGCTCGCAGATGTCACCGATGTAGTCGTCACCGTCGCGGAGCGGAAGGCCGAACGTCCGGCAGACCAGCGGCCGGTGCTCGTACATCATGCAGGCGCCCCGATCATCGAGATTCGGGCAGCCAACGGATTTCGTCCGTTCGAAAAACGCCTCTTTGTCTTCAGGCGAACACTCCCGAAGGTCTGGCTGGCGGTATGTGGCGAGCATTTCCATCGAGCGCCGGATGATCTTCCGGCGTCGCATCGGATGGAGTTGCTCGAGTCCCGCGGCGATGATCGGCACGTCTCCACTGCCGATCTCGAAGAGGCCGTGACAGCAAAGCGAACAGCCCTCCCCGCAGGAGAGCTGGCTGGGCTGCTCGATCGCGACGCGCCGGAAAAACTCGTCGGCGTCGAGCAAGATCTGGCGGTAGTCGGAAGTCGTCATGAGGAGAGTTCGAAGACTGCATCATCCAGGGTCGTGATTGCAGCTCTTTTCCCCGTAACACGTTGAGGTGACAAGCTTCTTTCCGATGTGGTATATAGCGTCGGCTCCTGGGGAAAGGCGCGTTCCGTGCGTGCCCGCCGCACCCGGCAACCCGGGTTGACTTCCACAGTACTTACGCTATGCAAATCAATCTCACGCCCGATCTATCCCTGCTCGCGATCATGGTGATTTTTTTGTTGAATTACCTGGTCGTCAAAAAGTTCTTCTTCCAGCCGGTGAATCGCGTTCTCGAAGCCAGAGAAAGCGAGACCCGGGAGGCCGACGAACTCTATGAAGCCGCCCTCCTGAAGTTCAGCGCAGCCACGGCCGACGTGGAAATGCAGGTGCAGGCTGCCAAGCGCGAAGCGCAGCAGGTGCGCGAGAACTTCCGCGGCGAAGCTGGCGCGTATCGCAATACGGTCGTCGAGAAAACTCAGTCCGAGGCGCGGGGGATTGTGGCCGAAGCAGATCAGAAACTCGGCAGCGATGTCGCCGCCGCGCGTGAGCAGATCGTTCGTGACTCGGACAATCTCGCGAAACTGGCTGCAGAGCGAATCCTCGGGAGGGCCGTCTGATGCGCCGCCTCGTCGCATTCCTGCTGCTTCTGCTCTTGGCGATCCCCGTCGTAGCAATCGCCTCGGACGCAAATGATTCCAGCAAGGTGGCGCACGGCACGGAAACAGGCGTTGTCCGTTCGTCGGAGGCCGGCGGTCACGCCGAAGCGCCGAAGACCTACTTCGGGATTCCTGGGTGGGTCCTGAAAGTTCTCAACCTGATCGCTTTCTGGGGTGTCCTTTTCTACGTGATCGGCAAACCAGTGAAGAAGACGCTGGCGTCGCGTCGGGATTCCATTCGAGCGGCGGCGGTCGAGGCTACGGCGCGCCGGCAGAAGGCCGACCAGCTGGCTTCGGACATTCAGGCCAGGCTCAGCCAGATTGAAGGCGAGGTTCGTGCGATCCACGAAAGGGCGGCGGTCGAGGGCGAGCGTCAGAAGCGGGAACTCATCGCTTCCGCGGAAGCCGAGGCCGCAAAAATTCTGCAGGCTGCTCGCACGGAAGTCGATAACCGCCTCAAGCGCGCACGCCATGAACTGACGGAACTGGCTGGGCAACTAGCGTCGGATCGCGCCGAGGCACTGCTACGCGAAAGCATCACTGAGAAAGACCAGCACAAGCTCTTTGCGGAGAGCCTGCAGCAGGTGGGAGAGAGCCAGTCATGATCCGTCGATTCGCCCGTCCATACGCCCACGCCATTCTCGACGTGGCTGGTTCTCCGGCGAAAGCGAGCGAGGTTCGTGTGGAGCTCGACCGGTATCAGGCCGCCCTCGAATCCGCAGCTGACTTGCGTGAGCTGTACCGCAACCCTGGAATCGAGACGGCTTCGAAGATCAGGATCACGGCGACCATCGCTGAGAAACTGGGCCTTTCGGCGCTCTCGGGAAAGTTTCTCGAAGTGCTGCTGCGCAACCATCGCATGGGCGACCTGGCGGCAATCAACGATGCGATCGCGACGCTGGTCAACCAGAGGTTGTCGATCGTCATTGCCGAGGTGCGGACGGCGCACGAACTCGACGAGTCCGAGAAGGCGGAACTGCGCAGGACTCTGGAAGCGCGCGCAGGCAAGAAGATCGACCTCCGGCTTTCCACCGACCCCGCACTCATCGGCGGATTCGTGGCGCAACTCGGCAGCGAGATCTGGGACGCGTCGGTAGTCGGCAAGATTCACAAATTTCGCGCCTCTCTGGCGTAAACAATTTACGTCGCCATTTTTGGAGAATTCATGGCTGTCGATTTGAAAGCTGAAGAAATCACACAAATTATCCGTCAACAGTTGACAGGCATCGGCCGCGGCGTCGATGTGGCGGAAGTCGGCACGATTACGAGCATCGGTGACGGAATCGCGCGCGTCTACGGACTCGAACGGATCATGGCCGGAGAGCTCGTCGAGTTTGGCCACGATGTGTCGGGCCTCGCGCTGAACCTCGAGGAAGACAACGTCGGCGTCGTTCTGCTCGGTGACTACCAGGAGCTGAAGGAAGGCGACCAGTGCAAGCGCACGGGACGCATCATGTCGGTTCCTGTCGGACCGGGGATGGTAGGACGCGTGGTCAACGCTCTTGGAGCACCGATCGACGGAAAAGGTCCGATCGTGGCGACCGAGTATTACCCGATCGAGCGCCTCGCTCCCGGCGTCGTCGATCGCAAGCCGGTCAAGGAGCCGCTGCAGACCGGCCTGAAGGCGATTGACGCCATGATTCCGATCGGCCGCGGCCAGCGCGAGCTGATCATCGGCGACCGCCAGACGGGCAAGACCGCGGTCGCCATCGACGCGATCATCAACCAGAAGGGCAAGAGCGTGATCTGCATTTACGTCGCGATCGGCCAGAAGAAGTCGACGGTTGCGCAGATCGTGAAGACGCTCGAAGAGAGCGGTGCGATGGAGTTCACCATCGTCGTGAACGCCTCCGCCTCGGAAGCGGCTCCGCTGCAGTATCTGGCGCCGTACGCCGGCTGCGCGATGGGCGAGTACTTCCTCTACAACGGACAGCATGCCCTGGTCATCTACGATGACCTTTCGAAACACGCCGCCGCCTATCGCGAGATCTCGCTCCTGCTCCGCCGTCCGCCAGGACGCGAGGCGTATCCCGGAGACGTTTTCTATCTTCACTCCCGCCTGCTGGAACGCGCATCGAAACTCTCTGACGCCAAAGGTGGTGGCTCACTGACCGCACTGCCGATCATCGAGACGCAGGCTGGTGACGTTTCGGCCTACATTCCGACCAATGTCATCTCGATCACGGACGGCCAGATCTTCCTCGAGACCGACCTGTTTCACTCAGGCGTTCGTCCGGCGATCAACGTCGGCATCTCGGTGTCGCGCGTCGGTGGTTCGGCGCAGGTCCGCTCGATGCGCTCGGTGTCGGGAACTCTGCGTCTCGACCTCGCGCAGTACCGCGAACTCGCTGCGTTCTCGCAGTTCGGGTCCGATCTCGACAAGGTGACGCAGCAGCAGCTGAATCGCGGCAAGCGTCTTGTCGAGATTCTCAAGCAGGGACAGTACGCGCCTCTCAGGATTGGTCTTCAGACCGCGTCGATCTTCGCGGGAACGAAAGGATTGCTCGACAATCTGGCGGTCCACGCGGTCCGGCCGTTCGAAGCGGCAATGCACCAGAACCTGACGGATGAACATGCGGAACTGGTCGAGCGGCTCGAGACCCAGCCGAAGTTCGATGCTGAGATCGAAGGCGCGCTTCGCAAGGCGATCATCGACTTCAAGGATCAGTACGTAAAGGACAACGCCAACGTTCTCGCGGCGTAAACGAATATGCCGAGTACGATCGACCTCAGACGCCGGATCCGAAGCGTCAAGAACACCCAGCAGATCACGAAAGCCATGAAGATGGTGGCGGCGGCGAAGCTGCGTCGTGCGCAGGAGCGGATGATGTCGGCCCGCCCCTACGCGGCGGCTCTGCGCGAGGTTCTGGCATCGCTGGCCTCGCGCGTCGACATGAGCACTCACCCGCTGCTCGCGCCGCGCGAGACCGAAAGCAAAGTTCTGCTTCTCGTGGTCACTGCGGACCGCGGGCTGTGTGGCGCGTTCAACACGAATGTCCTTCGGGGAGCGCAGAACGCGGTGGCAGAACGCGGCTGGCAGGAAGTCCATCTGCTGCCGATCGGCCGCAAGGCTCTCGACTTCTTCAAGCGCCGCGCGCTCCCGATCCGGCGCCAGGCCACAGGGATCTACAACGCGCTCTCGCTCGAAACGGCGCGCGAGATCGCGCAGGCGCTCAGTGAAGACTTTCTCAGCGGCGAGTTCGATGCTGTCTATGTGATCTTCAACGAGTTCAAGTCGGTCATGACTCAGAACGTGAGGGTGCAGCGGATTCTCCCGCTGGAC
>JBKJVD010000086.1:0-3443 GCA_046590585.1 Thermoanaerobaculia bacterium
ATGACCTTGTTCGAGGTCCATGAGGCAGCGTCGATCATTCAGGAAGCAGCGGACGAAGAGGCGAACATCATCTTCGGTACCGTGATCGATCCTTCCATGAAGGACGAGATCAAGGTGACTGTCATTGCCACCGGCTTCGATGCTGCAACGAAGGGATTCCTCAACACCCGGGGCGAGCAGCTGTCGGTCCCGCGTCCGCAGGCGCACGTTACGACGGGCCGCGCCATCGCGGCGCAGGCCAACGCGGCTGCGGCGATGATCGAAGAGCCAGCAGCGCCGCCGCAGATCGGCGCCGAGGGGGAGATCTACGATCCTCCCTTTTTTCGCAGGGCCGGAAGCTTCACCAAGCCGGACGGAGGCGGAGGATGGGGGCCGATGGCGTCGAATGACTTCGGCACTGACCTCGATATTCCGACGGTCATCAGGAACTTGAGCGACTAGCGTAACCCAGGGCGCACCCCTCATGTGCGCCATGCGGTCCGGGGGAGAGGGCCCCCGGACCACCTGCTCCCCGGGGCGCGGTTCTTCCGACCGCGCCCCGATTTTTTTCCCGACTCTGGTGGCGTGCTTCCGTTCGCAGTTTCGAATTCGCGTGGCGGCGGGCGTTACTGTCCGCATCACGCACCATGAATCAAGAGACGCGTGATCACTACTCCCATTCGATCGTGCTGGGTGGCTTGGAACTGATGTCGTAGACGACACGGTTCACGCCGCGAACTTCGTTCACGACTCGACGGCCGATTCGATCGAGGACATCGTGCGGCATCCGGTACCAGTCCGCCGTCATGAAGTCGGTGGTGGTGACCGCTCGCACGGCCAGCACATTTTCGTAAGTCCGCTCGTCTCCCATCACGCCAACGCTTCGCACCGGAAGCAGGACCGCGAATGCCTGCGACGTCTCGCGATAGAGGCCGGCGCGCCGGATCTCGTCGAGCACGATTTCGTCGGCGTTCTGAAGGATCGTGACGCGTTCCGGTGTGACCTCACCCAGGATGCGAACCGCCAAACCAGGACCCGGGAACGGATGCCTCCAGACGAATTCGTCTTCGAGGCCGAGCTCGAGGCCGAGCTGCCGGACTTCGTCCTTGAAGAGTTCGCGCACTGGTTCGATCAGCTTCAATCCCATGCGCTCGGGCAGGCCACCCACGTTGTGGTGAGTCTTGATGACGGCCGACGGCCCTTTGACCGAAACCGACTCGATGACGTCAGGGTAGAGGGTGCCCTGCATGAGGAACTCGACGTTCGGGATTCGTTTTGCCTCTTCCTCGAAGACCGCAATGAACTCATTGCCGATGCGTTTTCGCTTCGTTTCGGGATCCTCGACCCCTGCCAGCTTTTCGTAGAACCGCTGGCGGGCGTCAATTGCGATGATCTGCATCCCGAGCCCTTCGCCCAGCCGCGACATCACCTGAGTTGCTTCATCCTTTCGCAGGACGCCGTTGTCGACGAAGATCGCTGTCAACTGGCTGCCGATGGCCTCCGCGACGAGGAGCGCCGCGACTGAGGAATCGACTCCGCCGCTCACCGCGGCGATCACGTTCCGGTCTCCTACCTGCTGCCGGATCTCTTCAACCTTGCGACGGCGAAAGTCACCGAGATTCCAGGCCGGTTTGCAGCCTGCAATCTCAAACAGGAAGTTGCTGAGGATCTTTGCTCCCGCCTCGGTGTGCGTAACCTCGGGGTGGAACTGGATGCCGTAACAGCGGCGCTCGCGATTCTCGAACGCGGTGATCGGTGCGCTGGGTGACGTCGCAGTGATCACAAACCCGGGAGGCACGGCAAGGATGCGGTCGCCGTGGCTGGCCCAGACCTGTTGCGTTGCAGGAGTCTCGCGGAACAGCGGCGAGTCGGCCGTCACCTCGATCTCCGCGCGGCCGTATTCGCGTTCGTCGGCTGGTTCGACCTTTCCGTGAAGGAAGTGAGCCGTGAGCTGCATGCCATAGCAGATGCCGAGAATCGGAATGCCGAGGTTGAAGATTTCGGGGGAGCAGTACGGGGCCGTGTCCGAGTAGACGGATTGCGGTCCGCCAGAGAGCACGATCGCGGTCGGCGCGAGTGCGCGAATTTTCTCCAGCGTGAGGTCGAAAGGCTGGACGAGGGAGAAGACGCTGTTCTCGCGAATGCGGCGTGCGATCAGCTGCGTGTATTGGGAACCGAAGTCGAGGACGAGGACCGTCTGTTCTGGCGTCACGGCGCGCATTGTAACCACTCGCGGGCCGGATCGGCGCCCCTGGGTGATGCGGTGAAAGTGAAACGGCCGCCGGTGTGCGGCGGCCGTTCGAAGACCGGAGATGCTTACTGGGCGACGACCTCGCGGCTGGCGGGCGTGAAGGTGCCGTTCGCGTTGGCGCAACCGAGGACGTACGGCGCAGCCGGCGTGCCGGTGCTGACCACGTGAATCGTCAGATCGGAGAGGCTCAGCCAGTCTTTTCCTTCTGCGCAGAATTTGCCGCGGCCCTGAACCTCGCCAGCCGGCATGAAGCCCTTGTTGGTCATCGTGCCGCGCACGTGGAAGTCATAGACGTTCGTGTACTGATACTCGCGAACGGCTGTCGGCGACGAAAGCAGGACGTAGTTCGGTCCGTCCTGCGCACGGGTGGCGATGCCTCCGCCGATTGCGGATGCGCCGGAACCTGAAGCCGGTGTGATGGGAGAGGAGGCGCATCCGACGGCGAGGAGCAGGGCGAGCGCGGCGACTGTGTTCTTCATAGTTCGATTCTCCTTGGTGCTGTGTTTTCTGGTTGGGATCAGGCGCAATGACTCTTCATTGCGCAGTCAGTGGGACGCGAAATCAGCGGAGCGAACTTCCAGCCCCTGATGTGTGGTGCGCGTTGAGTGGCGCTGCTTCGTGCGATCGACATTCGACCGGTAATTCGTCAGCGGCGGGCAAAGGTTGCAGGATCTGTGCGGCGTTTTCCGGTTGTTCACACGAACGTTTTCGAGCGGAAAAATTGTGAACGTGGCTGGAAGACTGTCCTGAACGAAAAAAGGCGCCGCAGTGATTGCGGCGCCTCGGGCTTGATTGGGTCGGGATCGATGTCAGAGAAGGTTACGGAGTTCCTTGCCCGGCTTGAACCGGATGGTGTTGCCGGGCGGAATCCTGACTTCCACTCCGGTCTTCGGGTTTCGCCCGATCCCCTTCTTCCGCTGCTTGACCTGAAACACGCCGAACCCGCGGAGTTCGATCCGCTGGCCTCGCGCGAGGGCGCTGCGCAATCCTTCAATCACCGTGTCGACCGCCTGCGCAGCCTTCACGCGAGAAATATCGGTCGTTTCGGCAACCTTGTTGACGATGTCGGCTTTGATCATTCGGCTCCTCCAGCGAAATGATTATACGTTGCGGCGGTGAGGAACGATGAGCGAGTCCAGCCCGGAAGAACGCCAGCGGATCGACATGTGGCTCAAGCATGTCTGCCTGTTCAAGCATCGCGGCGATGCCACGG
>JBKJVD010000049.1:0-28174 GCA_046590585.1 Thermoanaerobaculia bacterium
CTTTCCTGCGATTCCGCCAGAGCCACGAAAGCGCTGGCAGTGAGGTTCGTTCCACGGTCAGGCACGCAGCGATCACCACGCAATCGCGGGCGAGTTCGAACGGCGCGTTCCTGAGCGCGAGAAACGCACCCTCGTTCTTCATCCGCAGCAGGAACCGGTTCTTGACCGAATGCATATTGATTGCGGCCGGGAGTTGCCCACGCACTTCCGGTGTCACGAGGCGCACATGGTAGGCCACCGCAGCCCTGGCGCACAGTGCCCGCCAGCCCAGCAGGCGCCCTCGCCATGCGACATCGGCGTCTTCACGGTAAGCGAAAAAGTCCTCGTCGAAAATCTCTCCGCGGATTGCGATCTCATCGAGAAAGTTGCGTCGGAACATGGCTGCCGCTCCCGACACGCCAAACACCTCGAAGATCTGGCGCCCTGCGTCGAGCGGTCGAAGCCAGCGCTCGTCGTCAATGTCGAGATGACGGCCGCTTCGTGTCATCCGGATTCCGAGCGAGTCGATGCCGTCCCGCGGCGTGATGTCATCGCCGGTCGCCCGCAGCAACATGCCCGTGGCCATCCCGAAGCGCTCGCCGGCGGAATCGAATGCATCGACGAGTGAGGCGACGTATCCCTCCTCGAGCCGCGCATCGGGGTTCAACAACAGGATGAACTCACCGTTCGCGACCGCGATGGCCTGATTCACCGCCGCCGAGAATCCTCGGTTGGTGTCATTGCGGATGATGCGGGTTGCGTGGTGCTGGACGAGCGGGTGCCAGTCATCCTGCGAAGCGTTGTCGACGACGATCAGCTCGACCGATGGATGCGACTGACTGGAGAGCGCCTCGAGGCATCGCGCCAGATAGCGCGCGCTGTTCCAGGTTACGAGGACGACCGAGACGAGTCGTCCCATCGCTCCAGCGCTTTCCGGAGGACGCCGGCGTAGGCCCGCACGGCTTCTCTCCTCGTCGTTCCGGAAGTCGCGAGCCCGACCGCCGCGAGCGGGAGCCGCATCAGCATTCCGGCCACGATGAACCACCGCAGCCACTCCGCCTGCCCGCGCGTGAACCACTTCCGCGCATACAGCCACATGTTGCGGTACCAGACATCGGTAAAGAGGGAGAACTCCATGAACTCGAGACTGGCGCCGCCGAAGTGACGTGCATGCGCTGCAGGAACGACCCAGGCCGACTGGCCGGCCACGTCCAGCCTCCGGCAGAAATCGACGTCCTCGAACCATGCGGGCTCGAACTGCTCGTCGAACAGCCCCACCTCGTCGAAGACACTCCGGCGGATGAGCAGCGCAGCAGCAGCCGGCTGTTCGACCTGGCGCGGTTCGGTGAGGTCCAGGTCGCGATACCGGTAGTGGGCAGTCACCGGGTTGAATGGGAGCAACTTATCGATGAGGAGCACTTCACAGGCCAGGGAGGAAAGCGATGGGAAGCGGCGCAATTGAAATTCGCGCTGCGACTCGCCGTCCGCATCGGCCAGGAGCGGCGCAGCGGCCGCAGCGTCAGGATTCGCGTCGAGGAACCGCACCAGCCAGGTGAGCGCTCCCGGCTCGAGTTCACAATCGGGATTCAGCATCAGGACGTAACGGCCCGCCGTCATCCGGACCGCGCGGTTCGTGGCCCGGGCAAAGCCGTCGTTGCTCTCGGCCTGGACGATCCTGAACCGCGGCTCGCGCTTGGCCAGCCTCTCGATCGTTGATGACGTGGCATCGGCCGAAGCGTTGTCGTAGATCGTGACGTCGTAGGTCACTCCTGCGCCGGCAGGGCCGATCGCCTGGAGGCAGCGCTCGATCCAGCTGTCGCTGTTCCAAGTCACCACAACAATCGACACGTCCGCTGTAGCCTTCTGCGGGCGTCCTTCGTGCCGTACACCGGCGGCCTTTGCCGCTTTGTCCATCAATTCATGTCCTGTTGCCATCGTCCGATCATCGACGTGAGCGGCGCTGTGACCCTGCCCCACGTGAACGCCGGTCGAATGCGTCTGAGATTCAGTACGCAGCTCGAATGAAAAGCGTCGTCTTCGAGGAGTTTTTTTACTGCTGCAGCCACCGCACCGACGTCGCCGGCCGGCACCACGACCCCCAGACCCTCGCGTTGAACGAGGTCAGCTGCAAATCCTTTCTCCGTCGCGATGACCGGAATACCTGCGGCAATCGAGTCGAACATCCTGGTCCGGATCGAGTACTCGGCCTCGGGGGTGGCTCTGTGCAGCATGATCGTAACCCGTCCGGAGCGCAACCAGGCCAGCCGCTCCCGGTAGGGAACCCATTCGGCATTCGCGGAGACCAGTCCCCTGCCAGACTCGAGCAATTGCGAGAACCGGTCCTCGCGTCTCCGGTCGATCATTTCCCGGCTCGGACGGGTCCGCCCCAGGAACAGCATGCGGCACGAAACGCCCTCGTCATTGAGCTGGAGCACAGCATCGACCGCGGTGGCCGGGTCGAGCCACTCCCACACCCCTCCACCCCAGATCAGGAGATTGTCCTGCGGCTTGGGGCACGAACTCAGTTCTCCCGGATCGATTCCGAACGGCACTTGAATCCACGGAGCGTCGCTTGCCTGAAGGGCTGTGTAAAACCGGCGCTGCTGGGGCGAAGCACAGATCAGCAGGTCCGCGCGCATCAGCGATTCGCTGACGCGCCACCACTCCGCTGCTATGTGAATCCGCTGGCGCAGGGACGGGCGGTTTCCATAGAGTTCGCGGAGTTCCAGCACCGTCGGGTCAAAGAGGTCCGCGACGAGTTTCTGACCGCGCCGTTTCCGCCTGAAGCGTCTCGCGGGCTGCCCGACCAGGACGGAAGCGTCCCGCGACGCTTCCGCCGCTTCAACGCTCCCATGGTTGGCGATCGCGAACGTCGCCGTGCCGGGAAGGGTCCCATCGAAGCGGGCGATCAGCGTCGTCGGCGCGATGCGCGCAATCTCTTCAGCAAGATGCCACGCCCGGATTCCGGGGCCCGCCATCCGCTCCCCGACGACGTCGGGTGTCTCAACCACTACTGAAAACATGCGGCGCGAACGATACCGCATGCGCCGGCTCATTTCGCGCCGCGTGGCCTCACCCCAGGTTGGTCGTAAGGCCGTCGAACACTCCGCGGATTGAAACGGCGCCGCGCAGAACGAGACGCAGGTCCTCGCGCAGAAGCGCAGCGATCGAGCCGACGCCGCGATGCTTGCGCGCAACCCAATAGCGATTGCGCGTTCGCAGGTAGCGTGCCCTCGCTCCGAGCTTCGATGCAGAGCGCGAACCGGCGTGCGTCGCTTTCACGACCGGCAGCACCCTCAGCGTCCAGCCTTCCTGAATCAAGCGCGCGCTCAGGTCGACATCTTCGTAGTAGGCAAAGAACCGCTCGTCGAAGATCTCGGTTCCAGTTGCCGCGCGGCGATAGACCGCTGCGGTCGCGGAGACGCCC
This sequence comes from Thermoanaerobaculia bacterium, assembly GCA_046590585.1. Lineage (GTDB taxonomy): Bacteria > Acidobacteriota > Thermoanaerobaculia > Gp7-AA8 > Gp7-AA8 > JBKJVD01. The sequence continues at coordinate 3,407 of JBKJVD010000049.1, forward strand.
CAGGCCTCATGCGGAATCGCTGCGATCGGATCTCCCGATCCCAGCTGCCTGAAGGTTCCATCTGAAATATCGATCCCCGCTCCATCAATCTGCGCAGGATTGCGCCGCAGGACCGTCTGTGCGGCGGCCATCTCCGGCTCCGCGTCAAAGAGCGCGGAGAGCGTCTCGATCCAGTCCGGATCGAGTTCGACGTCGTTGTTGATCAACGCCACCAGCGGCGCCGTCGCCACTCTCATCGCCGCGTTCACGCCGCCGGCGAACCCGAGGTTCGCTTCGACTCGAACCAGGTCGATCCTGAGGGATGCGGGTCGCTGCAGGCGGCGGCCGACAGGATCGCTCGATCCATTGTCGAGGATGATGAGTCGCGCGGGACGCTGCGTCTGCGCCGCGAGCGAGTCGACGCATCGCTGCAACATCTCCCCGCCATCGAGGTCGAGAATGATTGCGTCGACTTCATTCATGTTCGAGCCGGTCGAGATTGACCTCTCCTGAAAGACATCGCAGCTCGACCCGCCCGGTCAGAGGGAGTTCGACCTCCGTGGAGGAGTCGCGTCCCCCGGTCGATTCCAGCGACATGGCGCGCCCCCCGATCTGAATCACGGATGCGGAGGCAGACCGGTAGTGAAGCCGTGAGCGGCCGGCCCGCGCCAGGAACGTCATCGAGTTCCCTGACCTCACGACCCAACCACCCCTGAAGCGGAATCGGGCAACCGTAAAGACCTCCGGATAGAGATCGCCACCGTCATGGATCACATGAGCATCTTCGAACTGAACGATGCGGCCGGGCTCCTGCCCTGCCACGAAACCGAGTGCGATCAAGCCCGTCAGGGCTGCGACGATCAATGGCGCAGGGACGGAGACCGGGAAGAACCTGAACACGAGAAACGCCACGACGATCGCGATTGAAGCGATGACGGCGGCCTCATTGACTCGAATCAGGCTGGGGAAGAGCCGGGAGAAGTCGCTCGCAAAAAGTTTGGAAAGCATTTCGCCCGTCACGTTCTCTCCGCTGGCGATGTGAAACAGACGCCAGGGGTGCGCAATCCCGTGAATCGTGATCGTTGCCGTCCAGAGTGCGATGAGTGGCAACCAGCGCCTGACCGCTGCCTGTTCGAGCAGCACGGCCGCCCCGAGCGCGAGCACCGGGGTAAAGATCACGATGTAGCGCAGCGCCGGAGACCACCCCCCATGCCATTCCGATCGCGGCACGAGGTAGAAGAGATAGAGCAGCGCCCCGGTGCAGCCGATGCGGAACGACTCCGGCATCGATTTCCAGCGCGCGATTGCGAAGAGCCCAAGGAGATAGAACGGGGCCTGGAATAGCAGCCCGGCCGAACCGTCGACCAGCAGGCCGAACATGCCGATCAGATAGAGCTTCGGTGACCACGGAAAAAGTTCACGCGCTGCGTGCACGTTGAGCGGGTTGCCATGAATCAGCCACGCCACCAGCATCGGCACCGCCACGACCGCGAGCACGAGCAGCGCGCGCAGCGCGACCTGGCGGAAGGAGGAACCACCGCGGCGCCAGATACTGCGGCGGTCGCGTCTCATCCCGAGCAGGACGAGTGGCAACCCGACCAGCGCGAACCGCAGCTTGAGCAAACCCATTGCGACCACGGCCGGCAACCACCGCTGCAGGCGCCGGTCACGCACTCCCCGCAACGCCTCGACCAGAAGGAATGCCGCCGGTACCTCCGGCCAGATCCGTGTCGAATAGAACAGCACGGGCGGAGCGAATGCAAAGAACGGGAAGATCACGCGCTGCGTCGCGCGCGTGATCCCCTCGTCCTCCAGAAGCTTCAGCGTCGAGCGAATGAGGAGAGCTCCGAAGAGCGCGATGACTGCGAGCGCACCTGGCAAGCCCGCGCTCACCAGCCCGGGGATGAGCAGGAGCGGCAGCAGTGGCGGATGGCGGGTGTAGATCTCGCCGCGTGGCCCGGCAGGATCGCCGAGTTGCGGGGTCAGGTCGGTGCGTCCGCTGACGGACGAGCGAAGGTCCCTGTACTGATTCGCCAGGTCGAAGTCGCGGTCGTGCAGGATCGATTCAGCGGCCAGCACGTAGAACGGCTCATCGCCGTCAATCGGGGTGCGCAACATGGCCGGGATCACCGCGAGGTACAGCACCAGGGCCGCCAGCGCCGCGCGATTTGCTGACCAGCGAACCTCGGCCTCCTCGCTCCGGGCCAGCAGCGTGGCAAACGCCGCGAGCCTCAATCCGCAGAAAGCCACCAGCAGAAGATAGACATCCGCGTCGAGGCTCTGTCGCAGGAGCAGCAGTGCGATCGCTCCGGCAACTGCTTCGATGCCGATCCAGCGAACCAGAAGCCGCCACTGAAACAGCAGCAATCCGAGCACGATCGAAACGGCGTAACTCGCGGCTAGCGCAGTGGTCACGGTGCGCTCACCTCGAAACCTTCGACCTGAAGGCTGGCACCGGCCGGCAGGAGTGGCGCCGCCGTCACTCGAATCCGGCGTGCCCCAGCAGGCAGATCGACGCGTCCCGCGCCATCGATCCAGGCCGCGTATCCGTAGCCGCGAAGATGACCGGCGGGATCGCGGGGAAGGGGATTGCGGGAAGAATAGAAATGCTCGCGCCGCAGCGCCCCCCAATCGGCCGCATCGCCCACGCGAATGATCCGGTGCCCCGGCTCCAGCGTCCCGAGCGCTGCGCCGGAGCGGAGGCGCGGGACATTGGCTCCCGAGACGATCAGCGCGACGGCGCGGTCGGGCACGTCCAGTTCGATCGACCTGGACGCGGGCAGAGCGGCATTGACTTCGATCCGCGGACGCATCCGGGGCAGGCCGTCGAAGACCAGCGGCACCGCGCGTGCGATCACCCCGCTCCACGGAAAGAAGATCAGGAGCGCCCCCAGAATCAAAGCCGGCAGAAACGCGAGGCGGATCCGCCGCGCAGTAAGGAGCCGAACTCCTGCCGCCAGAGTAAGCACCATCACCGGGAGCAACAGCGTACGCAGCGGAATGAGTGGCGTGAACAGCGCCGTGATCACCGAGAGCGCGATCGCGAACGGCCCGCCTCCCAGAATCGCGGCGGTCAGCCCCGCCAGCAGGAGCAGCGCCAACTCCCATCCGACGCTGATCCCGCCCAACGGAATCCATCGAAGGATCACGATCGAGATCATGGCCACGATCACCGATGGCATCGTTGCAATCCGGCCCGCGCTCGAGACCGCAGCCGTAATCGCACTCGCGACGATGAGGCCGAGAGCGAGAAGACGGACGCGCTCGTCGACCAAAAGAATTTCAGCAATCGCCAGGAGCGGGATGGCGTACGCAATCGACGGCCTGGTTGCAGCCGCCACGACCAGCAGCAGAACTCCGATCCATGGAAGAGCAACATCGACCGGCGTCGGGAATCGAACCACGGGCACCAGCGCGAACCAGCTGGCCAGCGCTGCAATCAACCAGATCAGCCAGGTCAGCCTCGCCTCGCGATGAGTGTTGACGCGAGAACCGGGCTTACTGTCCACGCGCCACGTTCACTCCGGTACGCCTCGCTGGGTTGCGTACGAACTCGGGATCGAATCCCTCCAGCGTCTCGGCAGTAAACGCAGAGCTGTAAATCAGCCGCGCATCTCCTTTGAGTCGCAGGTCCGACACGAAATCGAACTCATGGCGGAACGACACCTCGAGCGTGATGCCGCTTCGGGTCAGGACTGCAACCGGAGACTCCACTCGATTGGAAAGGGCGCTCGTGATCACCGAGGCTACGACTCCTGAGCCACAGGAAAGCGTCTCCCCTTCCACCCCGCGCTCATACGTTCGCACTTCGATCGCGTGCCGGTCACGGATGAACACGAAGTTGACGTTGGCACCATCGGGGGCCAGCTCAGGATGGGTACGGATGGCGCGGCCGAGCATCGAAATGTCCCGATCCCAGAACTGCTCCCGGAACATGACGACGTAGTGCGGAACACCCACCACGATGAAGCTTCCCTGAATTTCGAGCTCCCCTACCTTTAAAGGGCGCTCCTTCTGGAATTGATCGGGGACGGCAAGCGAAAGGGTGATCAGCGTCTCCTCGCCCACCTCCGCCCCCACAGTCCCGGCATCAGTTTCGATCGACATCTGCCTGCCTGCAATCAGGTGAATGAATGCAAACCGCGCGGCGCATCGGGTACCGTTCGCGCAAAACGCCGCCAGTGAGCCATCAGAATTGAAGTAGCGCATCCGGAAAGTCGCCGTGGCGGAACGCTCGATCAGGATGAGGCCGTCTGCGCCCACGGAAAGCGCCCGGGTGCAGACACGCCTCGCCAGAGCGGCGGGGTCGTTCACTGGAAACTTTCGGTTGTCGATGACGACGAAGTCGTTTCCCCCTCCCGCGAGCTTCGAAAAAGGGAGCGACTCGTGTCCGTGGTGACTGACTGATTGCATGGCTGGAAACTTTTCCCGGGATCCGGCGGTTGTGGGCCACCGTCCTGTATTCTCGCACGCCAGCTCCGTGCGCGTAACGAACACGCCGCGAGGCGCGTCACAATCGGCAGGCCGTCTACTGGCGCAGATCGCTGGCGCTGGTCATTCCGGGAGGAATCGATTGAACCATCTCAGCCGCATGCTCATGCTCGGCGCACTCGCTGCGTTCGGACTCGCTCCATTCGCCGCAGCCCAGAGCCGCCCCCAGGACGCCCCCAGCCCGCTGGTCATGAACGTCGAGGTCAACGTCATCAACGTCGACGTCATCGTCACTGACCGGAAGGGCAACGCCATCACGGGACTCAAGGCCAGCGATTTCGAGATCTTCGAGAATGGCGTTCGCAAACCGGTTTCGAACTTCTACGAGGTGCGGGGCGGCAAAGCGACGCTCTCCGCCGAAGCCACCACCCCCGACCCTGTCGCCGACGGCGCTCCCTCCGTCAAACCGGCGGCAAAACCGGAGGAGGTCAACGAAAACACCCGGCGTCGCCTCATCCTCTACATCGATAACCTCTCTCTCGCGGTTTTCAACCGGAACCGCGTGTTCAAGCAGATGAAGGACTTCGTCAAAGAGGTGATGCGTCCCGGCGACGAAGCAATGATCGCCACCTTCAACAGGAGCATGAAGATCCGCGTCCCGTTTACGCGTGACATCGGCACGATCAACTCGACGCTCGACATCATCGCCGGTGAATCTGCCATGGGTTCGTCCAACTACAGCGAACGAAAGTCGGTGGAGTCGCGGATCGCCGAGGCAAGGAGTTATGAAGAGGCGAACGCCACGGCACGCAGCTATGCCTCCTCCGTACAGCACGACCTGCGGCAGAGTGTCGCCTCGATCAACGGCCTCGTCACCACCCTGGCCGGCGTGGAGGGGAAGAAAGTTCTCGTCCTGACGAGCGAAGGATTTCCCATCCAGCCGGGACGCGAGATGTTCCAGTACATCGATGAGATCGCGCGCTCGAAGAACTGGAGCTTCAGCAGTTCACTGCTCGAAGGAATGTCATTCAACAGCACCACCCTGGTCGAGTCGGTTGCGCGGACCGCGAATGCGAACGGCGTCACCGTCTACACGATCCACGCCGGTGGCCTGCAGGGCGGAAACGAAATGAGCGCCGAAAATGCGCGCATGACTCCGGCCAACGTCTCGCAGGCCGCGCTCACCAACACCACCGAGTCGATGCGCCTAATCGCCGACATGACCGGCGGTGTCTCCACGACCCAGACCAACAACTTCGCTTCCGCCTTCAACCGCATCAAGAGCGATCTCGAGAGCTACTACTCCCTCGGCTATCGCGCAGGAACCGAACGGGTCGACCGGCAGCGCTACCTTCAGGTGAAGATGTCGAACCGGCAGTACATCGCACGCAGCCGGCAGACGTTCGTCGAAAAATCGACGTTCGCCGAGATGAGTGACCGCGTGATTGCCAACCTTCTTTACCGGACGAAGACCAATGACCTCAAGATCCTCATGCGGATGGGAACCCCACGTCCGGCCGAGGATGGTCTCTTCACCGTTCCGGTCGAAGTGCAGATCCCGATGGAAGGCCTCACGCTGCTTCCTCAGGGCGAGACCGAAAGCGTTGGCGGATTCGACGTCTATGTCGCGGTCGCGAACAAGGACAACGACATGTCGGACGTCTCGCGGAAATCGCATCAGATCCGCGTGTCGAAAGAGGACATGAAGACGATCGCCGGCAAGTACTACACCTACACGCTCGAACTGCTCATGGAACGCGGCCTGAACCGCGTCTCAGTCGGTCTCGTCGATCAGGTGTCGAACACGAGCGGATTCGCGCGGGAGCAGATCATCGCGCAGGTTCGGTAACGCGGTTCCTCGGAGTTCCTCGGAGTTCCTCGGGGGTTCCTCGGCAGATGGCCGGAGGAACCCAGGGTCACTCGTAGTGGACTGAGAGCAGCGTGAGTCCTTTTGCCGGGGCAGTCCAGCGGGCGATCCCGAACTGCGGTTCCAGTGATCTTTCAGGGGCGGCGGCGTCCAGTTTCCCGCGTCCGACTTCGATCAACATCCCGGCGATCCTTCGCATCTGATAGCGCAGAAACCCATCCGCGGTGGCTGTGATGAAAATCGCACGACCCTCGCGCTGCACACTCAGGTCAGTCAGCGTGCGGATCGTCGATTTCACTTCCGGCTCTGCGACCGTGAATGCGCGGAAGTCGTGAGTTCCCAGGAGCGGCTGCGCCGAGCGGTGCATCAGTGAGTCATCCAGCGGCTGTCCCACGTGTGCGTGCGTCTCAGCGGTGAAGACATCGGCGACTTCAGCGTTCCAGATGCTGTACCTGTACGTCTTCGTCGCGGCGTCGAAACGGGCGTGAAACCGTTCGCCGGCCGGTGTGACGTCGACGATGCGGATGTCGGGTGGCAGCAGATTGTTCAGGCCGAGGACGAGCCCGCGGCGGGGAATCTCGAACGGCACGTCGGCGTGCGCCCGCTGGGCGAGAGCATGAACCCCCGCGTCGGTTCTTCCTGCGCTCTGCAGCGACACGGGGCTGCCGTACGTCTGTTCCAGCGCCTGTTCGATCAGTTGCTGCACGCCGGCCGCGTTGACCTGAGTCTGCCAGCCCGAGTATCGCGTGCCCAGGTATTGAATCGTAAAGAGAAGACGCATGGAGTCGCCAGCGCCGGCCGCTATTCGTCGACCTCGACGAAGATGCGCGAGTCGCTTTCTTCGACACCACCATACCGGCGATCGCGCGCCTGAAAATCGATGATCGCTTCAAGGAGGTGGCGGCGGCGGAAGTCCGGCCAGAGAACCTTGGTGACATGAATTTCGGCGTAGGCAATCTGCCAGAGCAGGAAGTTCGACACTCGCATCTCACCGCTGGTCCGGATCAGCAGGTCTGGATCTTCGACGTTGGCGGTGTAGAGATGATCGGCGAAAAACGCTTCGTCGATGACCGCGTCGTTCATTCCCTTCTCGCGCAGCGTCGCCAGGATCCGATTCACGGTATCGACGATCTCGGCGCGCCCTCCGTAGTTGAGCGCGATCTGGAAGAGCAGCCCCGTGTTCTTCGCCGTGTAATCCTCGGCGTAGCGGAGTTCCTTCTGCACGCTGGGATCGAGCCCTTCGATTCGCCCGATCGCGACGAAGCGGATGTTGTTGTTCATCAGCGTCGGCAGCTCTTTCCGCAGGTACTCCTTGAGCAGCATCATCAACGTCGCCACTTCGATGCGGGGCCGCTTCCAGTTCTCGACCGAGAAGGCATAGAGAGTGATGACGCCGAGTTCGAGGCGGGCCGCTGTCTCCACGATCTCGCGCACCGAGGCGATCCCGGAACGGTGGCCCTCGACCCGGGGAAGGTGGCGCGACTTCGCCCAGCGCCCGTTGCCGTCCATGATTACGGCGATGTGGCGAGGCATCCGTTTGAAGTCGAGCTTCTCGAGAAGCGTCTCTTCAATCGAGCCAGGCTCGGCCAGTTTGGAGAGGTCGATCATCAGCGGCGTCATGGTAGCAGGGCCAGGGGACCAGCTACGAGGTACCTCCTCCCTCGTAGCTCGTCCCTCGCTCCTTCAGCTAAACTGCGTCGCTCATGAGATTCACCAGAGAACTCACGGCCGCCGTCGCCATCCCGTTTGCAGTCTGGGTGGTCGGCTGGGCGGACCCGCGCATCTTCAACGTCACACTCGCGATCGTGGCCGCACTCGCTTTGTACGAGTTTCTTGCGATGGGCCGGAACAAGGGCTACGAGTTGCCGGTCATCCTCTGCATCGGCCTGATGCTCTTCACGATCGCCGCGTTCGTGCTCGAGAACGTCTCGGTCGAGATGGGGATGTTCGCCACGCTGCTGATCATCCCTGCCTCCTACGTCTTTCGCCGGAAAAGCATCGAGGAAAGCCTTCCTTCGAGCGCCATCGCGGTCCTCGGCACGATGTACATCGGAATGCTCGGCGGCTCGCTGATCCGCCTGCACAACGACTTCCCTGTCGGTTCGAAACTCATCGCTTTCCTGCTGATCGTGGTCTGGATCGGCGACGCCGGCGCGTATTACGTAGGAAAGAACTTCGGCAAGACGAAGCTGTCTCCGGTGATCAGCCCTAAGAAAACGATCGAGGGCGGGATCGGTGGCGTTCTGACTTCGATCACCGCCGCGATCGTGATTCATTTCACGTTCTTCCCCGAGTTTCCCCTGGTTCACGCGATCATCGCCGGTGTGCTTCTCTCGCTCTCGGGAATGGTCGGCGACCTTGCTGAATCGATGTGGAAGCGCTCCGCGGACGTGAAAGACTCCGGCACGCTGATCCCGGGGCACGGCGGATTCTTCGACCGGTTCGACTCGATCCTTTTCACCGCCCCGATCCTCTACGTCTACTGGACGCTCATCGTTCACGACTTCAAGTCGCTGAACATCATGTCGGGGTAATCGATCCCACTCATGAGAAAGATATCAATCCTTGGCTCCACAGGCTCCGTCGGCTGCAGCACGCTGGACGTCGTGGACGCGTTTCCGGAGCAGCTCGAAGTCGTCGGCCTCGCCGCCGGCGCGAACCTCGATCTGCTGGCCGCGCAGATCGCCAGGTACCGCCCCCGGATCGTGTCGGTCCGCTCTGCCGGCGACGTGGAGAAGCTTCGATCCCGCCTCTCCGCGCCGGTCGAAATCGTCTGCGGCGCGGAAGGGGCCAGCGCGGTGGCGGCGTATCCGGATGCCGATGCCGTGATCGCAGCCATCGTCGGCGCGGCGGGGATTCCTCCAGTCTACGCAGCGCTCCGCGCGGGCAAGCGCGTCGGCATCGCGAACAAGGAAGTGCTGGTCGCTGCCGGAGATGTCATGACCCGGACGGCACGTGAGTACGGCGGCGAGATCCTGCCCGTCGACTCAGAACACAACGCCGTGCACCAGGCCATCCGCTGCGGCACCCATAGCGAGATCCAGCGCATCATCCTCACGGCTTCAGGCGGCCCGTTCCTGCGCCGGGAACTCGACACGTTCGGCGAGATCACCATCGCCGCTGCGCTCAAGCACCCCACCTGGACGATGGGAAGCAAGATCTCGATCGATTCCGCCACCATGATGAACAAGGGGCTCGAAGTGATCGAGGCCCATCACCTGTTCGGCCTCCCGGTCGACCAGATCGATATCGTCATTCACCCACAGTCGATCGTGCATTCCATGGTCGAGTTCATCGACGGATCGATCATGGCGCAGCTCTCGACCACCGACATGAAGTTTCCGATCCAGTACGCTCTCCTCTACCCCGAGCGCGTCGCGGCACCCTTTGCCCGCCTCGACCTGGCCAGGATCCGCACGCTCGACTTTCTCGAACTGGAACCGGAGCGCTTTCCAGCGGTGGCGCTCGCGTACCAGGCATGCCGGGAGGGAGGATCGATGCCTGCAGTGCTCAACGCGGCGAACGAGATCGCCGTGGAGCGCTTCCTGGCGGGAGAACTTCCGTTCGTCTCAATCGTAGACATTGTCAGCCGGGTGCTCGAACGGCACGCCGGCAACGTCCAGCCGATCCAGAGCGTCGAAGAGGCACTGCACTGGGACGGGTGGGCGAGAGAAGAAGCACGCGGAATCGATGTTGCAGCAGCGCACTGAGACGTCCCGGCCCGCCTGAGATGCCTCATCCCTGGCCGGGGCGACCCGATCGGAACCTACCTAAAGCATGGCTATCAACATCGCAACGAACTTCGTCGCCTTCATCCTCGTCCTGGGATTCCTGATCTTCGCCCATGAATCAGGACACTTCCTGATGGCGAAGCTCTTCAAGGTGCGCGTGCTGGTCTTCTCTTTCGGCTTCGGCAAGCGACTCTTCGGCTTCCAGCGCGGCGACACCGACTACCGCGTTTCGCTGTTTCCGCTCGGCGGTTACGTGCGCATGGCCGGTGACACGCCGGAAGAGAGCCCGCAGGACGACCCCAACGAATTCCTCTCGAAACCGAAGTGGCAGCGCCTGCTGATTCTCGTCGCAGGCCCGGCCGTCAACATCCTCATTGCCCTGATCTTCGTGACGATCATTTCAATGGTCGGAACCGAACAGCTCCTCATCAAGGCAATCATCGGTGAAGTCTCTCCCGGAAAAGCCGCCGCGAAAGCCGGTCTTCAGGTAGGCGACCAGATCGTCCGCCTCGGCAACGAGCCGATCAACGACTTCGACGATCTCCGGCTCACAGTCACCATGCATGCAGGGACGCCGATGCTCGTGGAGTATCTGCGCCAGGGAAAACTGCAGACCACCACGCTCACTCCCGACCGTGAACAGAGCGACTACGGTCCGATCGGCCGCGCCGGGATCAGGCCGATGATCGAACCGGTGATCGGTCGCGTACGCCCCGGCTCACCCGCCGCTGCGGCCGGCCTCCGCGCCGGCGACCGGATCGTCCGCGCGAACGGCAAGCCGATCACGCAACTCTCGCACCTCGACCCGATCCTCGATGCCGCGAAGGGTGCGGCAGTCCTGCTGGAAGTCGCGCGCGGCGCAGCCATCGTTCCTCTCACGCTTCCCGCGACGGTCGTGAATGAGCGCGAGCCCTACCGCGGATTCGTTCCGCCGACCCTCGTCCGCAAGCTATCCCTCGGGCCGGCGATCCGTGAGAGCGTCGCGCAGAACTGGAAGATGCTCCGTTACGCGCTCACAGCCATCGGTCGTATCTTCAAGACCGAAGGAAGCGTCAAGGAACTGAGTGGCCCCATTTCGATCGCTCGGATCTCGGGCGAGATGCTCCGGCGCGGCTGGCTGGAGACCGTCGCGCTGATGGCGATGATCTCCCTGCAACTCGGCGTCATGAACCTGCTGCCGGTTCCGATGCTCGATGGCGGCAACATCATGATCCTCCTCGTGGAAGGCGTGGCGCGCCGCGACTTCTCCATCGTGGTGAAGGAACGGATTCAACAGGCAGGGTTCGTCGCCCTCGCGCTGCTCATGCTCGTCGTGCTGTACAACGACGTCATCTCGAATGTGCTCCGCGTAGTTCGAAGCTGAGTACTGCGGTTCCTCGGGTTCCTCGGCAGTTCCTCGGAGTTCCTCGGGATGAGTCGTCGGCTGTCCCGAAACCCGGAGTTCAAACCACCCGAGGAACTCCGAGGAACCTGCTTCACCGAAGCATCGTGAGTCGCAGCAGGTCGAGAGCGCTCTGCGAAGAAAACCATTTCACGATGTGCCGCGGTGCCGGCCATTGGAGTTTTCGATGTTCGACTCCGCGCGGACCGCTGACCGCGATATGCACGGTGCCGACCGGCTTTTCCTCCGAGCCGCCGCCCGGGCCCGCGATGCCGGTCACACCAATCCCGTACGTGGAACCAGTCCGCACCCTGATCCCGTTCGCGAGCGCGACTGCCACCTCCTCGGAGACTTCGCCGTGCTCGCGAATGAGTTCTGGATCGACCCCGGCCATCGCCACCTTCGCCGCGGCGGTGTAGCAGACGGCTCCGCCGAGAAAATATGCCGAACTGCCCGCCACGTCCGTGATGCGCGAGGCAACGAGACCGCCGGTGCACGACTCTGCAACAGCGAGGGTGGCCTGATTCGCGAGCAGCAATCGGCCGAGCGCCGATTCCAGCGTCTCCTCATCCACCCCGAACACCCGTTCCAGAAGGATCGAACGCAACTCGCTCTCACGCTCGTCGAGAATCCGTTGCGACTCCTCGGCTGTTCCTTCGGCAATTACATGGACCTCGATCCCCGCGGGCGACGCCAGAATCGTCACCAACTCGCCAGCATGCGCGTCGTAGTACGGCTTCAACCGCTCCTCGACTCCTGACTCCGTCAGTCCGGCAATCTTGAGAATCCTCCGATGACGGGCGCGACCTCCACTGAGTTCTTCCAGCCACGGTTCCAGATACGTCGCGATCATCCCCTCAAGCTCGAAAGGCACCCCCGGAAAAACCCAGACCTGCTTCCCGGCCCCGAGCCGCAACTGAAACCCCGGCGCGGTTCCGCGCTCGTTGTAGAGCGTTCGCTGGCCGCGAAAAACATTTCCCTGCTTCCGGTTCACCTCGGGCATCGAAATGCCGCGCGCGGCGAAGCGGGTTTCGATCCGATCGATGATCGATTGATCGAAGTCGAACCGAAGTCCGAACGCCGCGGCCAGCGCCTCACGAGTCAGGTCATCCTCGGTTGGTCCCAGCCCGCCGGTAACGAGAAGAATCTCTGACCGGGACGAAGCATGCGTCAGCTCATCGACCAGTTCCTCGAGGGCGTCACCGACCACACTTTTACGGATCACCGCAACGCCGTGGGCTTCGAGCGCCGCGGTCAACTTCAGGGAGTTCGTGTCTACACGCTTCGGTCCGAGCATCTCGGACCCGATGGCAACAATCGCGGCGTTCATGCCGTCATTGTATCGAGCGGCCAGGTTAGCGGTCAGGGGTCAGGGGTCAGTAAAGACTCTACTGGTGAGAGACTGAGACTGTTGTGGCGAGCTTCAAGTCGGGCTCGCATCAACGCCCCGGCAGGGGCAAAGGAGAGTAGCCGCGCGGGAAGCGTAGCGCGCCCGCCGGATCGGCCGAGAGAGCAATCGTGCGCCCCGGAGGGGCGCCGGAGGAACGCATCTCACGTTCCAGCGCCCCTCCGGGGCGCGTCAATTTCCCCGATTGATTCAGTCCGGCGGGCGCGCGCTTCGCGCTTCCGGCCGGCTACGCTCCATTGCCCCTGCCGGGGCGACGGCTCTTCCAGGCGTGATTGAAAGACGGCACCGGCGGGAAGGAATCGCTGAATTTCTCCCAACCCCCGGCAGTCCTCAGGGCTCAGTACCGTCGTCTTTCTCGTTCGACAGCGCTTCCCACTTCCGGGTAAGCAGCTCGATCATCGCTTTGAGATCGTGATTCTGCTGTTGAATTTTCTTCACGCGCTCGCCGTCGCGAAACACCTCTTCCGAGCAGAGGAGCGCGTCATTGCGGTCGCGATCCGCTTCGGCCGAGGCGATACGCGTCTCGAGATCGGCAATCTCGTCGTTGATCTTTCGCGTGCGCTTCTCTCGCTTCTTCTGCTCGGCGCGCTGTTCGTGAGACTGGCGGCTTTTCTCGACCGGGGCAGCCTGCGCCTGCGCTTTCAGGTTCGCCAGGTCGGGGCGTGCATCCGCGCTTTTGTGCGATGCGCGCTCGAATGTAGGCGGCCTGGTCTCGGCGACGAGCGGGAGAGCCGCTCCTTCCTTGAACTTCATCACCAGTTCCGAGTAGTTGCCGTGGTAAACCTCGCCGTGGCCGTCTTCGATGAGGATGATGTTTTCCGCCACACGATCGATGAAGTACCGATCGTGGGAGACCACGATCAGCGCTCCGGTGAAACGCTCGAGTGCTTCCTCGAGAGCTTCACGCGTGTAGACGTCCAGATGGTTCGTCGGCTCGTCGAGCAGCATCAGGTTGCCGCCGGCGTACATGATCTTCGCGAGTGCGAGCCTCCCCTTCTCTCCCCCTGAAAGCGCTGCGGTTTTCTTGAACACGTCATCGGCAAAGAACGAGAACTGGGCAAGGTAGTTCCTCACCTCTTCCTCAGTCTGGCTGGTGTCGAGATTCCAGACCTCGTCGATGACCGCGCCTTTCGGGTTGATGTCGCCGAGCGTCTGGTCGTAGTAACCGACCTGCGTGTTGTGACCGAAGCTGAGCGCACCGCCCAGAGGTGCCAGCCTTCCCGCAAACGTCTTGAGCAGAGTCGATTTTCCCGAGCCGTTCGGACCCATGATCGCGTAACGCTCGCCGCGACGGATCGTGTGCGAGAACTCGTTCACGACGGTGCGCTCGCTGTAGCCGGCGGTGAGCCGGTCGGCCGAGAGCGAGATGGCGCCACTGCGCGGTCCCGCATCGAGCTTGAAATTCGCGAACGTCTCGTCTGTCTCCGGACGATCGAGGCTGTCCATCTTCTCGAGCATCTTTCGGCGCGACTTGGCCTGCTTGGTCTTCTGTCCCGCCAGGTTTCGGCGGATGAAGTCCTGGGTCTTCTCGATCAGTCCCTGCTGCCGCTCGTAGTCGACGGACATCTTCTCCATTCGCTCGGCGCGCAGTTCGACGAACCGCTCGTAGTTGCCGTTGTACTCGACGAGTTTCCCGTGGGCGAGTTCCACGATCTTCGACACGGTGCGGTTCAGGAACGTGCGGTCATGGGAAATGAGCAGGTAGCTTCCCTTGAACGATTGAAGGAACTCTTCGAGGAACTCGATGCCCTTGAGATCGAGATGATTCGTCGGTTCGTCCAGCAGCAGCAGGTCCACCTTCGTCAGGAGCACCCGGGCCAGCATGGCGCGGTTCTGCTGGCCGCCGCTGAATTCAGCGATGGGCCGGTCCCACTCACTTTTTTCGTGGAAGCCCACCCCACCCAGAACCCGCTCCACTTCCGCATGCAGCGTGTAGCCGTCGGCGTGCTCGTAGTCGTGCTGCAGTTCCGAATACCGGTCGAGCAGACGGGCATGTTCCTTCTCGCTCTTTGTCGTATCGGCGAGATCGTGCTCGATCGCGCGCATCTTCCGCTCGATCGTCAGGACGTCGCTGAACGCCGTCTCCACGAAGTCGAACAGCGACATTCCCGGCTCTGCGTCGAGGTGCTGGCCAAGGTGGCCGACGCTGAGACCGGAAGAACGCATGATCTGACCGCGATCCGGCTCCTCCTGCTTGAGCAGCAGGCGAACGAGCGTGGTCTTGCCGGCGCCGTTCCGTCCGACCAGGCCGACGTGTTCTCCGGGATTGTGCTGCCACGTCACCCCCTTAAGGATGTCGTGAGGGCCATACGATTTTTCCACTTCTTCGAACCGGTAAAGCATGCCGAGACCTTAACGCAGGCAGATCGACGGCATTCCGCAGATTTGTGATGCAGCTCAACATCAGCGGCCCGGGATCTCTGGCTTGCTTGAACATGAGGGGCAGTTGGACGACCTCGTCCGACTGTCGTGCGCCCGGGCGCACGACTGCTCTCTACATTCTCGCTACGCTCAGGCTTAAATGCCGCTTCTCAATCCACGTGGTTCCGAGAGTCAACAGGGCAGTCGAGAGCTCGACGCTCTCGACAGTCGGACGAGGTCGTCCAACTGCCACCGTTTCATCCGTTTTCTCACATCGCAACGCTTCCATTCGCGAGACTCACGTCTGGTACGCTTACTGGATGCGCCTCGCCGTCAACATCGATCACATCGCGACCATCCGTGAAGTACGCAAGGCCGACGAGCCCGATCCGGTGGCCGCGGCCATGATCGCGGAACTGGCCGGCGCGCAAGGCATCACCGTGCACCTCCGCGGCGACCGCCGTCACATTCAGGATCGCGATGTCGAACTTCTGCGGCGCACCGTCACCACTCACCTGAATATCGAGATGGCGGCGACGGCGGAAATGGTGCGGATCGCCCAGACCGTGAAGCCGCAGCGCGTGACGCTCGTACCGGAACGGAAGGACGAACTGACCACGGAGGGGGGGCTGGATGTGGTGCTGCACAGCGGCAACGTCGAGAAGATCTCGCGTCAGTTGCTCGACTCGCGGATCGACGTCTCGATTTTCGTCGATCCCGACCTCGAGCAGATTCGTCACTGCCACAAGATCGGCACGCCGCGCGTGGAGATCAATACCGGAAAATTCGCCGACTCCTGGAAGACCGGAAGCTGGCTTCCCGAACTGGAGCGAATCATGACCGCGTCCCGCGCCGCGAAAAAGCTGGGACTGAGCGTGCTGGCCGGCCATGGCCTGACCTATCGCAACATCGACGCGATTGCGGCGATCGCCGAGATCGAGGAACTCAACATCGGCCATTCGATCGTGGCCCGCGCTTCCCTGGTGGGGCTGGATGCCGCGGTCCGCGAGATGATCGCGCTCATGCGCAACCCGCGCCGTCTCCCTTCCGGAAAGTAGCCAGCAGCGAGTCAGCTTCGAAGCGCGGCCAGTCCGCGCCGGATAGTTGCCACGCGCTCCGGACTCGACCGGGACGAGAAGCGCTCCTCGTCATAGAGCACGACGAGTGGTTCGAGATCCGTAGCCGCGGCCGGGTTCGTGCTGCGCAGGCGCGTCAGGGCTTCATGGATCGTGGTGGCGTCTTCCACCCTCACACCCAGTTGCTCGAGCCGCTCCGCCAGCAGCAGAAAGACCGGACGGCGGCGACGGAAAATCAGCACGACGATCGAGCCACAGGCGAGGACGAGACCCAGCAGCTTCAGGTACTCAGGAGCGGCGACCGCACGCACACTGCCCGCGAGGGCTGCCCGCGCCGCTGCCAGCGCATCGCGACCTCGAGCGATCAGTTGCACGAGCAGAGCGACCTGATCGCCCATGCCGAACGTCAGGACATATCGATCCCATACGTAATTCACGGAATCGGTGACCGCCGATGTGTACGCGTCCAGCAGACCCGCGCCGGAATTCCCAGGTCGGAGCGACGCTGGCGTAGGATCGTAGGTCCCCCAGCGTCCGCCCTCCCACACCTCGACCCAGGCATGGGCATCTTCGCGCCGGATCACGAAGTAGCCGGTAAGTGGGTTGTACCGGCCACCGTAAAAGCCGCCTACGATTCGAGCCGGCGTGCCGAGGGCGGTCATCAGGGCCACCATGCCGGCCGCGAAGTATTCGCAGTGTCCCTTGTGATAGCGAAGCAGGAATTCGTCCGTGGTCATCGTGGGCCGGCCGATCTCCGCAGGATTCCTGACGTACTTGAAATTGTCGAGCAGGTACTGTTCGACCAGGTGCGCCTGCTGTGCCGGCCTGGTCTCACTCCCCACGATCTGCCGCGCCATTTCCGCAACCGGTTCGGTGACCGGATAGTCGGGAGCGACCACACGCTCCACCCGGAGCGGTTCGATCGTGCGTGCCATCGACACCTGGTACGACACGATCTCGTCGCGCTGGACGAACGTCGAGAAGGTCTCGCGGCTCGGTCCCTCGAACAACTGCGACAGCCCCGACAACGCGTACGTGCCGGTCGGGAGATAAATTCTGCTGCTCCTCATCATCCGCTGTTGCACGGTGGCCGACCGGGTGAACCCGACCGGGCGGGCGATTCTGAACGCTCCTCGCCGCTGCGGGACCCCGATCAAGTCCCGGCGCGTCTGCTTCCATTCGTTGGAAGCGTACGCGTCATAAACCGCCCCCTTCAATCGCAGCGGGGTAAAGAACGGGATCGTCTGCGGAGGCATGAAGACACGAGCCACCACCGCCGGATCGGGAGAGCTGGTGCGACTCTGGTTGAAATCGATTGAATCGGAAAGTCCCGTCGAACTGTTGCCGAGAGCGCCGGCCATCCCGCGCACGAGAGGATTCTTCAGGCGCGGAATGAGCGGAAACAGTGCAGTCCCGATGAGCGCTGTGCCGATGACATAGAAGATGGCCGCACGCGATGGACCGGCAATCGAAAACTCGAGGCCGAGACTGCGGGTCGATTCGAGGTGGCTGACGTACATCAGCTGGCGGAACATCACCCAGGCGAAGAGCAGCACGAACAGCACGATCGAAATGTCGGTCGACGTTGCCAGGCTGGCCGTGAAGATCAGTGTGGTCGTTAGAAGGCGTTGCCCCTGGTTATTGGTCCGCATCGACTCGATCGGCTGATAGGCGGCAATGAAGAGCACCAGGTGCGTCGATGCTCCGATGGCACTGCGCGAGATGGCGACGGCGTCGAAGACATAGAAGGGGATGTAGAGCATCGCGATCGCGCGCATCACGACGGGCGGAATCAGCTCAGGCCCTTTTCCGGCCCATACCCGGATCGCGATGCCGGCCATCACGAGATGAAACATCGCCAGCGGAACCGGGCCAACGACGCCGGTGAAATACAGCGGCAGGGCCGCCAGCATCGTCAGCAGCAACGTTTCGATTTCACGCGCTCTGCGGCTCATGCATCCTCTCCAGCGCGAACAGCACGGTCCCCCGGTCGATCGCATGATCCATCGGCTCGTACATCGGCTCGACCAGCGCCAGTGCGTGGAAGAGCGGCATCGCCGACTGTCCCTGCTGCACGCGCACGCTGTTGCGCGGAAGTGTCAGCACCACGTCGGCGCCACGCGTCAGAACGTCGTCGATGAACGTCGCAGCAGCACTGATCATCGTCTCGAACTGCTCGTCCGTCACGTGCATCGCCCGATACGGATCGACCATCACGTGAACTGCGCGGGACGACTCGAGATCGGTCTGCTTGACGATCCACCGGCCGATGCTTGCCGACTTCTTCCAGTAGATCTGCCTGAGCGAATCGCCTCGCGCGTAATCGCGGAATGAATGGATTTCGCTTCCTGGGCCGGCACGGTTCGCACTGTTCTGCTGGCCCGTGAACGCGCGCGATCGATCGGCGACTTGATTCTGGTCGAGCAGCCGAGGAAAGACGACCACTTCGCTGTCGATCCTGACGCGCCGCTTCTTGAGGATGAATCCGAAGGGATAGCGCGTGTACAGATCGATCGTCTTCAGCTCCACACGTCCGCGGCGTTTGAACAGGAATGGCGTCGCGACCATGACGGACGAGCGCCTTGGAATCTGCGGGATGAGAATCGGATCGGGCAGATCGGGTGAGATCACGATCACGTCGCGCACACTCCAGATCCGCGATCGATTCTCGATCCGCAATCGGGCCTGCGACGGCTTGCCGGCCCAGGCCTCGTGCAGGTCGGTCACCTCGACCTGCAGGTGCTTGAGACCACCCTTCGATGCGATGCCTGAAAGCAGGAGACAGCCCAGCATGAACGTGAGGCCGATGTAGAGGGCATTGTTGCCGGTGTTGAGTGCTGCGAATCCGATGACCAGAGTGAAGAGGAGATAAGCCGTCCCGGTGCGCGTCAGCCGGACGTAACCGTTGAACGCGATCCCCGCTCTTGCTGTCAATGCCTCACTCATGACTCGCGCCTTCACTCCCGTCCGGGAAGCCCAAAGGCTGTGAACACTCACAGCCTTTTCAACGAGGGACCGGAGTCTCGCCGACTGTCTTCACGATGAACTGCATCTCGGCCGCGTGGTCGCCGCGTCCGACCCGGCGGTCGCGCATGAGGATGCGATGCGAGAGCACCGGTCCAGCCAGTCGCTTGATGTCGTCGGGAATCACGAAATCACGACCACTCACCAGTGCCAGCGCCTGGCAGGCTTTGAACCACGTCAGCGCGCCGCGCGTCGAAACGCCCACCGAAACATCGGGGTGCGTGCGCGTGGTCTCCACGATGGTCATCAGGTACTCGACGAGGCTCTCGCTCACATGAATGGTCGACACATGCTCCTGGAGTTCGCGGAGTTCGTCACCGTCCAGGACCGGTTGCAGATGCTCGAGAGCGTCGGCCGCTCCCCCCGCGCGCAACAGTCTCTTCTCGTCGGCCAGGTTCGGATAACCGATCGTCAATTTCATCAGGAACCGGTCGAGTTGCGACTCGGGCAACGGATACGTGCCGACGTGCTCGACCGGGTTCTGTGTCGCGATGACGAGGAATGGATCGGGAAGCGGGAGCCGCTTCTTCTCGATTGAGATCGTCCCCTCGCTCATCGCCTCGAGAAGCGCCGACTGCGACTTCGGCGTAGCGCGATTGATCTCATCCGCCAGCAGGACGTTCGTGAAAACCGGTCCGGAGATGAACTCGAATTCCTGCATCTCCTGGTTGAAGATCGTGACGCCGATGATGTCGGCCGGAAGCAGATCGCTCGTGAACTGGATCCGCTGGAATGAGAGGGAGACCGATCGCGCCAGCGCATGTGCCAGCGTGGTCTTCCCGACCCCCGGCACATCCTCGAGCAGGATGTGCCCCCGTGCCAGCAGCGCTGCGATGCAGAACTGCACCACCTCGGATTTACCGCGGATCACCCGTTCTACGTTCGCCTGCAGGGCAGCGATTTTTTCGAGCGAGCGGGAGGACGTCAGCGGTTCGGTAGCCATCTCTTCAACTCTACGTAGCGGGTTGGACTTTGGTTGTCGTGCCGGTCAGGGGTCAGGGTCAGGGACATTGAAGGCAGAAGGCAGAAGGCAGAAGGCAGAAGGCAGAATGGTGGGCGGAGAAAAACGCTGGCAAGCACTCCGCCTCTCCTGACCCCTGACCCCTCCCCCGACCGCTGCATTTACAGTTTTTTGTAATCCGGCCCGCCTCCACCCTCTGGCGGGACCCAGGTAATGATCTGGTAAGGATCCATGATGTCGCATGTCTTGCAGTGAAAACAGTTGGTGAAGTTCAGGAACGGGACCTTGCCGCGGCCGTCGGGGCTCGGTTTCGGTTCGTAGACCGCGGCGGGGCAGAAGTGCTGGCAGGGATTGCCGTACTCCTGCGTGCATCGCGTGATGCAGATTTCCGTGTCACTGATCAGCAGGTGAGCGGGCTGATTCTCCTCGTGCACGACACCGCCGTAGTAGACGTCACTCACCTTGTCGAAGGTGTACTTGTTGTCGAAGCGAATCCGTTCCGGCTCGTGCGGAGTCTCGGTGCCGAAGTAGCGCTGTGCGCGCTGCATGCTTTCATGTCCAGCATGGCCCTCCAACCGGTTCATCACCCCGAATCCACGACCGCCTGTAACCATCGACAGCCCCGCATTCAACATACCGGCAATCTGGCCGTGCTCGAACGCCTGGTGAAAGTTGCGCTCGCGGAACAGTTCCTTCCTGGCCCATGAAGCCTCGAATGCCTTCTCGTAAGACTGGAGGAACCCGGTGGAAGCGTCCCCCGCGAGAAGTGACTGCAGCGCCGTTTCCGCCGCGAGCATGCCCGACTTGATCGCCAGGTGGATTCCCTTGAGCCTCGCACCGTTGAGGAATCCGGCCGAGTCGCCGGCGATCATGAATCCCTCGCCGTACATGCGCGGCATCGAGTAGTAACCGCCTTCCGGAATCGCCTTGGCTCCGGCGGCGATCATGGTTCCACCCTCGAGGATCTTCCGGACTTCGGGATGAAGCTTGAATTTCTGAAACTCGTGGTGCGGATCGAGGGTTGGATTGCGGTAGTCGAGTCCGACCACCAGGCCAATATCAACCACGCGATCCTTCATCCCGTAAATGAACCCGCCACCGAACGTGTCGCGATCGAGCGGGTGACCAAGCGTGTGGATGACCGTGCCCGGCTTGAAACGATCATCCGGAAGCTGCCACAGTTCCTTGATGCCGACGGCGTACACCTGTGGGTTCTTCCCCTCGTCGAGCTTGAACGTCGACGTGAGTTGCTTCGTCAGCGTTCCGCGCGGTCCCTCGGCGAGAATCACGAGCTTCGCCCGGATGTCGACGCCCGGTTCGAAATTCGGTTTCGCCTGACCGTTCCTGTCGATGCCTTTATCGCCCGTCCGCACACCGACGACCTTCCCGTCTTCGATCAGTGCGCGCGATGCCGGGAACTCCGGAAAGAGGTCGACTCCCATCTCCCCCACGATGCCTGCCATCCAGCGAACCATCTCGCCCAGCGAGATCACGTAGTTGCCATGGTTCTGGAGCGGTGGCGGCATGATCGGCGCCGCAAACTTCCCCTTCTCGGTCAGATACCAGAACGCGTCGTCTCCGACCGGAGCTTCAACGGGGCAGCCACGCTCGAGCCAGTCAGGCATCAACTCGGCGATTCCGCGCGGATCCATCACGGCACCGGACAGACCGTGCGCACCGATCTCCTTTCCCTTCTCGAGAAGCGCGATGGAAAGTCCCTCCAGCTTCTTGTCCGCCGGTGAGGCGTTGTGTTCCTGCACGAGCTGCGCGAGACGGTAAGCCGCGGCGAGACCGGCCGCACCACCACCGACGATGACGACATCGACGTCCAGTGTTTCGCGCTCGATCCCGGGTAGTTCAGCCATGAGTCGCTCCTGTGAAAAGACTGCGCGCATTCTACTTGCGGTAAGGTGATTTGCGTGACTTCACGGGAAGCGATCGAGTTCTACAACGCTGCGGATCCGGCGCGCCACGGCCGCGAGCAGTTGGACGGCGACATCGGGAGCGTTGCGGCATGGCACACGCGATGTCCCGATGCACTTCGCGGCCGCCCCGTCCTGGAACTTGGCTGCGGTCGCGGCCCGTTGTCGAAGCTGTCTCCTGCCTATTCCGGTCTCGATCTCTCACTCGGCGCAATCTCGAGCGCGCGACCTCGCTTTCGGGGCATCAATGGCGACATGGAGGAGCTGCCGATTCGTTCAAGCAGCGTCGCATTCGTCTTCAGCTGGGCGGCGATCGAACATGTCCCACACCCGGAGCGCGTCCTCCTCGAAGTCGAGCGGGTTCTCGTACCAGGCGGAATCGCGGTACTGAATCCCGCGTGGCATTGCCGTCCGTGGGCCGCCGAGGGGTTGGAGTTCCGTCCGTACGCTGAACTTGAGTACGGGCAGAAACTCAGAAAATTTCTCATCCCGCTCCGGAACTCGCTCGCATTGCGGGCTCCGGGCGAAATCGTTTCCCGTCTGCGTCGCGAACTCGCATTGAGCCGCAGACGAACGCTCGACTTCGAATACACGCGACTGACTCCGAATCTTCAGTTCTACGCGGGCACCGATTCGGACGCATTCACGAGCATGGACCCGCACGCGATGATCGCGTGGTTCCTGTCGCGCGGCTGGAGCGTGCTGAGCCACCCGAATCGCCGCAGCCGGTTCATGGCACGCCACGAACCGGTCGTCGTTCAGAAGAAAACGTCCGGCTGACACGCGCAGTGCGGGTGCTATCCTCTCCACGGGTCTCATGGCCGAATCGCTGCTGGTACTTACGCTGCTCTGTATCGCATCGATCGTCACGTCCTACGTGATGACTTCGATCGTGCGGGGTGCTGCCGAAAAAAGCGGACTGCTCGACCGGCCGAACGAACGAAAGCACCACCACGGTGACATCCCGCGCGTCGGCGGGCTGGCGATCATCTTCGGGTTTGGATTTCCGCTGCTGCTGATGGCGGGGAACGCACGCGCTGCGGAACTGATCCTCAAAAACGCTCCCTACCTTTTTGCCGTCCTCGCCTCCGGCGCGCTCATCGTCGGCCTCGGCGTCTACGACGACCTCGTCGGCGCTGACGCTCCGAAAAAGTTCGCCGTCCAGACGATGGCCGCAGTCATCCTCGTCAGCTTCGGGTTTCATTTCACCGACGTCTCGATCGCGGGCCAGGTCTTCCACTTCGGGATCTTCGGCCTGATCGCCTCCGTGATCTGGATCGTCGGGGTGATCAACGCGATGAACCTCATCGACGGCCTCGATTCGCTGGCGACCCTGGTTTCGCTGACGATCGCGGTAGCGTTTGCAGTGATCGCCGTGCTCCGAGACGACATCTTTTCGCTGGTCGTCATGACCGCGCTGGCCGGCAGTCTTCTTGGATTTCTTCCGTGGAACCGGCCGCCGGCAAAAATCTTCATGGGCGATACCGGCAGCATGTTCATCGGCCTCCTGCTCGCCGCAATTTCCATCGCGCGCCCGAGCAAGTCGCCGACCGCCATCATCATCATCGGGCCAATGCTCGCACTGGCACTTCCCGTGTTCGACACGCTGATGGTGATGCGCGAACGATTCACCGGTCAGCCCGAATCGCTGGACGGACGCGTCAGGCGGATGTTCAACGCCGACCGCCGCCACATCCACCACATCCTCGTGAGCAAATACGGCAGCGTCGGCCGGGCCGTCGTCTCCATCTGGTTCGTCACGATGCTGTTCGCGGTAGCTGCTGTCATGACTGCGGTCCAGCCGCTGAAAGTCTACGGCTACGCGCTCGGCGCGCTCGGCATCATGGTCATGCTCGCCCTGCGCTATCGCCGCCGTCCACACATTCCGCAGCCCGTCCCCGTCCGGGACGACGACTGACATGTGCGGGATCGACGCGATCTACGCGTACCGACCCGATGCGGCTCCCGTCGATCGCGGCGAACTCGAACGGATCACCGCTCACATGTTTCGACGAGGGCCGGATGCCGGCGGCATCTGGGTCTCCAGCGACGACCGCGTCGGCCTCGGCAGCCGCCGGCTGGCGATCATCGACCTGCTGCCCGAGGGTGATCAGCCGATGCGCGACAGAAGCGGCGACCTGACCGTCGTTTTCAATGGAGAGATCTACAACCATCGCGAGCTGAGGCTGCGTCTCGAAGCGAGCGGAGCACACTTCACCACGTCGAGCGACACGGAAGTCCTGCTCCATCTCTATCGCCGCGATGGCGAGAGGATGACCGAACTACTGCGCGGCATGTACGCATTCACGATCTGGGACGAGCGCGAGAAGCGTCTCTTCGTCGCGCGCGACCCTTACGGAATCAAGCCGCTCTACTACGCGGATGACGGCGCAACATTCCGTGCCGCATCGCAGGTCAAGGCACTGCTCGCGGGGAATCGCATCCCGCGCACTCCCGATCCGGCAGGACGTGCTTCGTTCCTGCTGACAGGAAGCGTCTTCGACCCCTTCACGTCATTCGCATCCATTCGAGCGGTCGAAGCGGGAACGTCATTTTTCGTTTCCGCTTCGGGACGATCTCAGCAACGCCGGCACTACTCGATGGCGAGTGTCCTGAAGAAGGCGAAA
>JBKJVD010000078.1:0-17334 GCA_046590585.1 Thermoanaerobaculia bacterium
AACTCCCAGTATTCATGCGGGTGTGAGAGGCAAGCGGGCGACCCGCCCGCTGAGTCGGGCGCGTCGAGCGCACGACGCCCTCTCTAACCTCTCGATCCTGAGGCTTCGGGACGCTACTCAATCTCGATGGTTGCGAGAGCCAAAGAGGCAGTCGATAGCGAATCGGTTCTTGACCGTCCTGTACGAAGACACTTTCTGCATGGCTCCGAATTGCTAAAGGGCGTCGAGAGCTCGACGCTCTCGACTCAGCGGGCGGGTCGCCCGCTTGCCGTTCAGGAGCGCCAGATTTCTTACCTCAGTCGCCGCGGAACGCGGTTCATTGACTCAGGATGACAGTTGAGTGAAGCTGCTCACTTCTGCTCTCCCCCCAAAAAGCAAAACGGCCCTCCGCAGATGCAGAGGGCCGTCGGTTGCTGAGTGCGGGTGAGTTACGAGCGGAGCTTGATGACGGCGGTCTCGACGAGCTTTTCGCCCGGGAGATCTTTCTGCCAGGCAGTGACCTTCACGCTTTCGGTTTCCTTCCATGCACCGAACGCCGTGCGGACGCGGAAGCGAAGCTTGGAGCTTTCGGTCGGCTGAACGTTACTCATGCTGAAGTGATACGTGTTCGTGCCTGGATCGTGGCTGACGTTGACCCCACGCTCGTTGGTCTGGTCGAGCACGACCAGTTGCGAGGGGAGTTCCACGTCGATCATTACGTTCTGGATGTTGTTGACGCCACGATTGCTCACGATGACGTCGAGATTCTCTTCGCCGCCGTCGGGCAGGTCCATCGGATGCTCGATGTTGATCTTGAGAAGCTGGCCTCGTCCCGTCACGGCCATGCCGCTCGATTTGCAGGCGCTCATCGAGAAGAGTGCGATCGCCAGGATGGCGAGCGTCACCAGGGTCATTGTTTTGCGATTCATTTGTTGCCTCCAGTCACGCGGCAGGCTGTGCCGCATGGTTCGCTGCTCCGTACTGCAAGGTACGGACCTCATCTGCCTCAAAGGTATGCTACGAGGTAACCCGGCATCGCACTTGCCGTGCACAGAGGGCTATGAACGGCGAATATTTCATCGGGATTGACGGTGGCGGCTCGAAGACGGCCGCGATCGTCGTCGACTCACAAGGAATCCGGCACGGCGGCGGAATCGCCGGTGGATCCAATCACCTCAGGATCGGTTTGGTCGAGGCGACGCGTAACGTCGAACGGGCAGTCAACATCGCCCTGGTGGAAGCGGGTATCCCGATCCGGGACGTCCGCCACGCCTACTGCGGAATTGCAGGCGCCGATCATCCCATGCACCGCGCCGAGGTCGTAAACGCCCTGAGCGTATTTTTTCCAAACGGTAATTTCACGGTCGACAGCGACGCGCGGATCGCCCTGACAGCGGCAATCGGCTTCGGCAGCGGAGTGGTAGTGATCGCCGGAACGGGATCGGTCGCGTTCGGCCGGAATGACGCAGCCGTCGAAGCTCGCGCCGGCGGATGGGGTCCGACCCTGGGCGACGAGGGCAGCGGTTACTGGATTGCCCGCAAGGGACTTTCCGCGATCGTGCGCGCCTACGACGGGCGCGGTCCGGCCACGAAGATGACCGACTTTCTCTGCGACGACTTCGAGATGTGCCGCCCCGAGGACCTGCCGCGTTTCGTCTATGCCTCTTCCACGCATGCGGATGACATCGCGCGTTACGGACGGCTGGTGGTCGAGGCTGCGGGACTGAACGATCCCGTCGCTCTTGCGATTCTCGACCAGGCCGGTCGCGAGCTCGGATCGTGCGTCCTGGCCGTGGCGCGGCGCCTTCGCCTGACCGACAGCGACTTTCCGGTTGGCTATGTTGGAGGCGCGTTTCACGCGAAGGAGTTGCTGCTCGACCCGATGCGCGCGGAGATCACCCGGCTCGCTCCTCACGCCCGCGTCGTCGCTCCGGAGCGATCACCCGCCGAGGGAGCGGCGCTGATGGCCATGCGCGCCGCGGTCTCGCCGCGGGAAGGGCGCGCCGGTACGTGAAACCAGAAGGCAGAAGGCAGAAGGCAGAAACGACGCGAGTCAGAGCGGATGGGGCTAACTACTTCATGCTGCGTTCGCGGGCGGCCAGGAACTCGTCACCGGCGTTCCAGGTGGGAAGCACGCCGGCATTGGCGGCGGCCATGCCGAGCTGGTATCCGAACTCACCCATCTGTGCGGCCGTGCCGAAGTTCCAGGTGGAATCCATCTCGTCGCCCGGCTGGTGATACCGCTTCTTCCGGTACTCCTCAGCCCATGCCTTGCCCGTTCCCGGCGGTGCACCGATCACGGTGTGGCCGTGCTTGATGGAGAACGCCGGAACTCCGGCCTTGGCGACGCTGAAATGATCGGAACGGTAATAAGACCCCTGCTCCGGTGCCTGGTCGGGCACGATGGAGAGTCCTGAGGCTGCCGCGACTTTCTGCACCGTCGGGTAGAACGTGGTTCGCTCCGACCCGATCATCACCACGTCGCTCACGCGGCCGATGGCATCGATGGCGTCATAGTTGAGAGCCACCGCGATCCTCCCCGCAGGAATCGGCGGATGCGTCCCGAGCCAGAGCGAGCCGAGAAGCCCCTGCTCCTCGGCCGAAACGGCGGCGAAGAGGATGCTGCGTTTCGGTCTTGCCGGCGATGCGCTCCAGACGCGAGCCATCTCCATGAGCAGGGCCGTGCCACTCGCATTGTCGACTGCGCCGTTGTAGATGACGTCACCGCTCTCGTCGGCCTTGCCGATGCCGAGGTGATCGTGATGAGCGGTGTAGAGGACCGCCTCGTCGCGCAGTTTCGGATCCGAACCCTGCAGCCGGCCGATCACGTTGTTGGTTTCGAAGGGACGAACCGCGCTGGTGATCGTTCCCTGCAGCCGATAGCCGCCGAGAGCGACCGGCTTGAAGTCGCGACGATCGGCAGCGGCCGTCAGTTTCGCCAGGTCGAATCCCGCCGCCTTGAACAACTCGCCGGCGGTGGTGCCGGTGATCCATCCCGAGAATTGGAGCGCATGCGCGCCGTCCCTGCGTTTCATGTACGACTCTTCGCCACTCCATGAATTCCGGACCACGCTCCAGCCATAGCCCGCAGCCTTGTCGGTGTGGATCAGGATGACCCCGTCGGCATTCTTCGCGGTGCCGATTTCGTATTTGTAGGTCCAGCGCCCGTAGTAGGTACGTGCGATCCCTTTGAAGAGGTCAGGCTCGGCAGTCGAAGCAGCCGGGTCATCGACGAGCATCACCAGCGTCTTGCCACGAGCGTCCAGCCCTTTGTAGTCGTCCCATTTGTACTCCGGGGCGACCACGCCGTGACCGACGAACACCAGTTCTGAATCGAGTAGCGAGCTGCCCGATTGTGTCTGGTCAGCGCCGACGAACTGGTCGAGATGGACGAGAGGACCGACAGACGGCGCGCCCGTTTTCATGAAGGAGAGGCTCGTCTTCGCAGGGTCAGTCGTGATGCCGATCAGCGGGACCTTCTGCATGTACGAACCGTTGTCGCCCGCGGGCTCGAGGCCGGCGGCTTCGAACTGCGCGGCGATGTACGCCACAGCGAGCGCGTCGCCGCGAGTGCCCGGGCCGCGCCCTTCGAGCGCGTCACTCGACAGAAACCGGGTGTCGGCGGCCAGCGCCTTCTCATTGAATGCGGGGGACGCCTGCTGCGCCAGCGCGAGCATCGGGAACACTGCAACTGCGATTGCTGCAAGAGCGCGAAGCCGGAGGGTGCGATTCATCAGGTCTCCTGTGTCGTTGCGGGGCGACAGCATAACTGCTGTACAGCGGTCAGGGGTGGTTAGGGGTCAGGTGTCAGGGGAAGGGGTTAGGTGTCGGGGGTCAGCTGACAGAACAGGGGTTAGGTGTCGGGGGTCAGCTGTCAGGAGAGGCAGGCAGTTCCGCGGTCTGGATTCATCGAACAAGCTCAACCCGCTAGCTTTTCTTGGCCCCTGACCTCCTGACCCCTGATCTCACCTCTGAACCCTCTTGACAAATGGAACGCCTCAACGTAATTTAACGTTGTTAAGTAACGGAGGAACGTTTGGGACCGAAAGAACGCAGAGATCGGGAACGCGAGGAAATCCGGGGATTGATCCTCGACGCCGCGCGCGAACTGTTTGTCAGCGAGGGCTACGAGTCGGTCACCATGCGACGGATCGCCGAGAAGATCGAGTACTCCGCCACCGCGATCTACTTCCACTTCAAGGATAAGGAAGCGCTCCTCAAGGAACTCTGCAACCAAGACTTCCTTTCGCTCGCCCAGGGACTGCTGGAGATCCAGAAGATCGCCGACCCCATCGAGCAGCTCCGGCAGATCGGCCTCGCTTACATCCAATTCGGCATCACCCACCCGAATCACTACCGCCTGATGTTCATGACGCCACATCCGCCCGTCGAGCCCGATGACGATGGTCCGCAGAAAGGAAATCCCGAGGAAGACGCGTACGCCTTCCTCGTGGAGATCGTTGCCGGATGCATCCGCGCGAAGCGCTTTCTCCCGCAGTACGACGACGTCGAACTGGTCTCCCAGACCATGTGGGCCGGCGTGCATGGCGTGATCTCCCTGCAGATTGCGAAGTGCAACGACGGATGGATCGACTGGCGCGAACTCGAGACACGCTCGAGCACGATGATCGACATCCTGATCGCCGGTCTCCTCCGCGACGAACCGAGCAAACCGACGCGCGCCAGGCGCGGATCACCTCTGGAGTCATGAAGTCATGGTCGATCTCGCCACCAGAAGCCTGCTGCACGACAAGCTGCGCTTTTTCATCACGGTCTCCGGCGTCGCGTTCGCCGTTACGCTGGTCTTCGTCCAGGTCGGTCTCTTCCTCGGCCTCATGGATAACGCGTCGCTGACGATCAACCAGATTGACGCCGATCTCTGGATCACCTCGCGCAACACGCCGAACGTCGACTTCGCGCACACGTTTCCCGAGACGTACGTGAAGCGCGTCCGCTCCATCGAAGGGATCGAGCGGGCGGACAACCTGATCGTCGCGTTCATGAACGTGAACCTCCCGAACGGCGCGATCGAGGGAAGCGAGGTCTATGCGCTCGACGACTTCACGCGCTGGAACTTTCCGGACAACGTCACGCAGGGGAACGTCGAGGACCTGCGCCGCGGGCCGTATGTCGTCATCGACGACTCGGCTAAGAAGCGCTGGGGCGCCTTCGAGGTCGGCGAGTTCCGCGAGATCCTCGGGCGTCGCGTGAAAATCATCGGCCGCACCGTCGATGCGAAATCATTTACGACGACTCCGCTGGTCTTCATGGACTACCGGCTCGCGCAGAGCATCCAGGGCGACCTGCTGCGTGGCAACTCGACCTACATCCTCGTCAAGCTCGCGCCTGGCGCGAACGTCAGCCGGGTGCGCGCCGACATTCGCAAACGCCTTCCGTTCAACGACGTCTACACGCGCGATGAGTGGGCGAAGCGCTCGCGCTCCTACTGGATCGACAGCACCGGCCTCGGCCTGAATATGTACCTGACCGTCTTTCTCGGATGCCTGGTCGGCATCGTGGTCGTCGCGCAGACGCTCTACACCTCCACGATGGAGCACATCCGCGAGTTCGGAACCGTGAAAGCGATCGGCGGCAGCAATCGCGACATCTACATGATCCTCGCGAAGCAGTCGACGATCGCCGCCGTGGCCGGCTTCGCCCTCGGCGCGGTGCAGGCGTTCGCGATGCGTCCGCTGATCCAGAAGATCGACCTCAAGCTGGTCATTCCGACCGAGCTTTCCATCGCCGTCTTCATCGGCGCGATCGTGCTCTGCCTCGCGGCCGCCATGATTTCGTTCCGCAAGGTGGCGGCCATCGATCCCGCACTCGTCTTCCGTACCTGACCACCCGATCCGCAAGTTCTTCAACAGTGACTTCACGAGTCGCCCAGCCGAAGGCCTGCCGACGTTTCAACCATGAACCGAATAGGGAGAGGAGAGCTGCAGTGAACATTCTCGAAGCCAGATCCGTCGTCAAGCAGTTCAGCGAAGGGCGGGAGACCGTGGCCGTGCTGAAGGGAATCGACTTCAGTGTGCAGCGTGGCGAGATCGTTACGCTCGAAGGACCGTCCGGTTCCGGCAAGACCACCTTTCTTTCAATCCTCGGTTGCATACTCACGCCGACGAGCGGCCAGGTGATCGTTGACGGAACGCTGGTTGATGCGACGAAGGGCCGCCTGCTCGCCGACGTGCGCAGGAAGTCACTCGGGTTCGTCTTTCAGCAGTTCAATCTTTTCCCTTCGCTCACCGCAGTCGAGAACATCGAGTACGCGCTCAACGTCAAGGGCGTCCGCGGCGTCGATGCGCGGAACGAAGCGGAGCGCGTCATTGCAGCGGTCGGGCTGGCGGAACGCCGCAGCTTCCTTCCGCGCGACCTGAGCGGGGGGCAGAAGCAGCGTGTGGCCATCGCCCGCGCCCTGGCGGGAAACGCGCCTGTGCTGCTCGCCGACGAGCCGACTGCGAACCTCGACTCGGTCGTCGGAACGCAGGTGCTGGAGATGTTCCGCGCGCTCGCCAAACAGGAAAACCGCGCGCTCGTCATCGTCACGCACGACCCGAAGGTGCGCACGATCGCCGACCGCGTCACCACGATTCACGACGGCCGCATCACCGGCCATGACGGCGTACCCGCCGCCTGATACGGAGGAACTCATGTCCAGACGTTTTCTGCTGCCCCTCGCCGGCCTGCTGCTCGTAATTGCCACCGTCGTCCAGGTGAGCGCGTCGCGAACCAGTCAGCCAGTCGCTTCGAAACATTCAACTCCGCGGGCCGCAGGCGGGATCTCAGCGGAAGGCAGGATCGCCGCCTATCCCGGTTCCGAAGTGACGGTCGGCAGCGATGTAGCCGGCGTGATCGAGACGGTGCTCGTCGAAGAAAAAGATGACGTCCGCAAGGGTCAGGTCATCGCCGTCGTCCGTGCGGACGATTCACGCGCGTCACTCAACGAGTCACGCTATCGCGTTCGCGAGGCGCAGGCAGACATGCGCCTGTTCGAACTCGAGCGCGAACGGGCCTCTCAGCTTTACCGCGAAGAGGTTGGCTCGCGCCAGGCCGTCGACCGTGCCGAGCGTGACCTCGACACGGCGCGCGCCCGGCGGGAGTCAGCGCTCGCGGAGGTTCGCCGCCTCGAAGCCGTCGTCGCCAAGTCGGTGATCCGGTCGCCGATCGACGGGGCCATCACTGCGCGCATGGTTCATCCGGGCGAAGCGATCGCAGTGGGAGCACGCATCGTCACCGTTGCAGATCTGAAGAAGACGCGCGTCGAAGCTGAGATCGACGAATTCGATTCCGCGCGCGTCACGATCGGCTCGCAGGTCTCGGTATCCGCCGAGGGACATTCGCAGCGCTGGCGCGGAACGGTGGAAGAGATCCCGGACTCCGTGATCAGCCGCCGACTCAACCCACAGGATCCCTCGAAGCCGATCGATACACGCGTGCTCCTCGTCAAGGTCCGGCTCGAGGAAGCCACACCGTTGAAGCTCGGACAGCGGGTTGAGGTGCAACTGGGGTCGAGATGAACTACAAATCGTCAACTCCGCGATGAAGCTCGCTCCAGGTGCCACTTCGTCCTGCTCTGAAACAATTCGGCAGCTGCGACGACGGTGGAGTCCTCGAGCACCCGGCCGACGAACTGAAATCCGGCGGGCAGCTTCTTCGCGGTGAATCCTGACGGCACGCTGATCGCTGGCAATCCGACGAAATTGCCAATGCCGCCAAGGGGATCGGAGAAGGCGAGGTCGGTCTCGAGATTTGTTTCCATCGTGGTCGCTGCGATCGGCAGCGATGCGGCGGCCAGGACATCGACGTCTTGAAACATCGCATCCATTTTCTGCTGAATGATTGAGCGAATCCGTTGCGCCCGCAGGTAGTCGGCGCCCGACACAGTCTGGTTCACGTATCCACCGATCCGACTCCCGGGATCCGTCAGCTGCGCGAGGCGTCCCGAGTCGATCAGCGTGTCGAATGCCGACGCCCCCTCGACCTGAATCGTGACGCCCGCAGCCATCTCCCACGGCCCCTCGGGGAGTTTCACGTCGACGATCGTGGCTCCGGCTTCGCGAAGTACGGTGAACGCGCGTTCGGTGATCGCGGCGATCTCGGGATCGACGGAAGTCCACGCGTTCGTGACGCGGCCGATGCGCAGGCGACGCGTCGTCCGTTGATGGACGAACTTTGCGTCGCTTTCCGCGAGCGATCCGCGATCGCCAGCGTCGTGTCCCGAGATCGCGTCGAGTACGGTGGCGCAATCTGCGGCGCTGCGAGCCATGGGCCCGATCTTATCCATCGAATACGACAGCGCCATCGCGCCCGACCGGCCGACCCGGCCGAAGGTCGGACGGAGGCCGGAGATCCCGGTGTAAGTGGACGGGCAGACGATCGAGCCCCACGTTTCGGTCCCGATGGCGAATGCAGCGAGGGCCGCGGCGACGATCGCGCCCGAGCCGCTCGACGAACCGCAGGTCCAGCAGCGTTCGTCCCAGGGGTTTTTTGCTCCTCCGCTGATCGACGCGGTTCCATAGCGATAGCCCATGCCGCCGGCCAGTTCGATCATCGCAGCCTTGCCGAGAAGCACCGCGCCGGCGTCGCGAAGCCTGCGGATCACATTGGCGTCGTAGTCGAAGGTCTGGCCCTCGTACGTCTTCGCTCCCCACGAGGTCGGGGCGCCCTTCGCCGCGAGCAGATCCTTGGCGGCGTAAGGGATTCCGTGCAGGATTCCCCGATACCTTCCTGCCGCAATTTCGCGTTCCGCTTCGCGAGCCTCAGCCAGCGCGCGATCCGGCATCAGGGTGGCGTAGGCATTCAGTCGCTTGCCCGTCGTTGCGCTTCGCTCGAGGTACGCTTCGGTGAGTGCGACGGGGGAGAGTTCGCGCTTCCTGATTCGCGTCGCGAGTTCGCTGATGGTTCCGTCAAGCAGTTCGCGGGCGATCATCGTTTCACTTCCGGACGATGAGTCACTGGACGCAGGTTCCGTTTCGCCGTGGTGCCATCCCGGTCGCTGCGCCAGATTCGAAACGGCGTTCCTGGATCGACCGCGTTGTCGAGCGGGTACGCGCGCATTGCATCGAGTCCGCTCTGCGCGCCGGTGATCAGGCGGCGGATGTCGGCGCGTTCCACCTCCGAGAGGCGCGCACCGTGCTTGTCGATCACCCACCGGATCCGCGCCTCCACCTCGGCGCGTGAGCCGAGCGGAAGGTCGGACTGGGAGGGAGGAACTGGTTGGTCGCTCATCGGCGCACTCTGCGCGAGCGCCTCGGGCAGCACCACCGCAGCGCCCGCGATCACCACGGCTTGCTTTGCGAAGCTTCTACGCGAAATCCCGTTCATCGATTTCCCCTTTCTTTCGTAGCGTCCACCGTGGAACGCGGAGGAGTTCTGACCGGCGCCACCCGCTCACGAGCGACGCGCTGTTCGCCAAGAGCCGGGACGACTTCAACGCCTTCCTCGCCCCGCCTTCCCGCCTCGCCCCGCTTGGCCTTCTCGAGCGTCATGAGAAATCGGAGCGCCGGATCCTTGAACTGCATGTGTCGCAACACTCCCCAGTGACGGCGGACATAGTCCTGGAGAAACCTCAGCACGTGACGCAGGCTGATGATGCGGCATGGTGGCACCTGCGAGCCAGGGGGAAACGCGCCGAACGCCACGAGGCGCACGACGTAACCAGAGGGGAGCACCGCTCTGCCGCTGTTGAGCAAACCATCGACGATGTGACCGGCGTCTTCCGCTGGATCGCCCATCCGGCGGATCACACTCTTGAGGACATCCCGATCACGAATCCCGGAGTTGATGCCGACACGGCCTTCCTTGACCTCACCGATGATCATGTCGATGGTGCCGATGTCGACGCCGAGGCCGGGATCGACTTCGCTGGTGTCGAGACCCTGCGGGATGTGGCGGGGCTCATTCGTCGGAAAGCCGGTTGGAAAGCGGAACGCCAGGATGTCGACGTCGGTGATGGTGCGGACGCCGGCGCGACCGCCGTTCGCGACGATCGGTGATTCAGCCGAAGTGAAGTAACCGTTGAGTTGCAGGTATGCCTGTACGAGGGCAACGGCGTGGTCCATGCGTGGTCAATTCACTCCCGTTGGTCATGATGCACTACGTTGCGCTGCATTCACTTCGTCTCGAGGGCGAATCGGAGATCGCCGACGTTACCGAGTCCTGGCTCGTTGAAGAACGATCGCGAGGCAGGCTGACCATCGAGAAAGGCCCGAAGGAAATCGATCGTCAGCCGGGAGATCATCGGATGATGCGGATCGGCCAGTGAGGAGAACGTGTCGTGATTCACCCGTTCGATCGTGATCAGGTATTTCTGCGGACCCTCGCTGCGGTCGAACGGAACCCGGCGATGCTTCGGAAGGGTGCGGTAGATCAGGCTCGAGTCGCAGGTGCCTGTGATGTTGAGCACGGGAATCTGCACGCCCGCATATCCATCCGGGGGAACGATCCCGTCCATGCGAGGCATCGACATCGGGACGATCACCTTGACGCGGGGGTCGGCGAGCGACTCGCGCGTCTCGTTCAGCATTCCTCCCACGGCATAGGCGGTCCAGGCGCCTGCGGAGTGGCCGATGACGGCGATGCGCGTCGGATCGACGTTGGCGCGCATGACCATCTGGTCGATGGCGAGTGAAACGTCGAGGGCGCGGGCTTTCCAGTTGTCGGGGTTTTTAACCTGCCGATAGAGGTTGAGGTAGCCCTTCTCGAGGGTATCGCGATCCGTTCCTGCGTGGGTCAGGTGAACGGCGATGAATTCGCTCGAAGCCAGCGCGCGCCCGAGGTATTCGTACGAGTCGCGATCTTCACCGATCCCGTGCGAAACGATCACGAGTGGCAACCGCGTCCGTACACGGGCCGGCGAATAGATCATGGCAGGCAGGTCGCGATTGCGCTTCGCGTCGTGCCAGATCAGGCTCTCAGTTTCCACTTCGAGAACGGACGGAAATTCGGGCAGCGGCTGCCTCTTTGTCGCGCGAAGCGGGGGAAGAGATGTGCAACACGCTGAAGTCATCAGCGCAGCCAGAATTGCAACGAAGCGGCTCATTCGTATTCGCAAGCTGCAAGGGCCGCACCGGGCTCCTAGCTGTTGGCTTTTGGCTATTGGCTTTTGGGGTACAGGCTGTTGGCTTTTGGCTCTTGGCTGTTGGGAAAGGCGAGGCCTCGGACTTTCCCAAGAGCCAAGAGCCAACAGCCAACAGCCGTCTTTTACGTTAGACTCCTCGCATCCCATGACTGAATTCATCGCCACCGCTCCGAAGCTGCAGTACGACTGTTCAAAGTGTCCTGCTTACTGCTGCAGTTACGACCGGATCACGGTCAAGAAATCGGACCTGAGCCGGCTGGCGAGGCATTTCGGAATCGACGTCGAGACGGCCGAGCGTCGTTTCACGAAAGTGAAGGAAGGCGATCGGGTCCTGAGGCATCAGAAGGACGCGGTCTACGGCAGCATCTGCATGTTCATCGACACCAGCACCCGGCGATGCACGGTCTACAACGCGCGGCCCGGCGTCTGCCACGAGTATCCGGATCGTCCTCGCTGCGGCTACTACGACTTCCTCAAGTGGGAGCGCCGTCATCAGGATGACGAGACGTTCATTCCGCTTCAGAAGGGTTAGCGACCGAGGCAGGCGGCCCTCTGTGTTGCGGGTGGAAACAGCATCGAGCCGAAGTTTGTTGGGGCGGTGAGATGAGAGAGATGGCTTCGTTGTTTCTCGCGGTGCTGCTGGCCGGCGTAGCAGGCGCTCATGCCCAGGAACCGCCCGCGGTCTCCGCCGATGAGGTGTCCGTCAGTTACGTGATGATTCCTTTCACCGCTCTCGGGCAGAAGGGAGTGCCGCTGACTTCGTTGCGGGAGGGCGACGTCAAGCTCTTCGTCGATGGAAAGCGCGTTCGCACAGATCTGTTCGAACGTTCACTCAAGGCGCCAGTCTCCTTCACCATCCTCGTCGACGCGTCGGGATCGATGGGCCTCTCCGGCAAGATGGACGCAGCACGGGCGGCCATTGCCACGCTGCTCGCCCACCGCGTCAAGGGAGACGAGTTTGCTCTCTTCGTCTTTGCTGAGGGAGACGCGCACGAGGTTGTTCCCTTCACCGGCGATGCGATGAAGATCTTCCGTGCGCTCGACCGGATCGAACCATACGGAAAGACGGCCTTCTTCGACGCCCTGGCGAAAATGCCGGAGTTCAGCGAACTGGGGACCAATGGCAGCCGCGCCATCATCCTGCTCAGCGACGGCATCGACAATGCCTCGAACCTGACGCGCGCCGCGCTGGCAAAGAAGCTCGAGGGCATCTCCATCCCTATCTACCCGCTCGGGATCCGGGAGGAAGGAGAGGCGCCGAAGGAACATACGGATGAAGGAACCAACCTCGATGTCCTGGCCGAAGTCGCCAGGATCACCGGGGGGCAGCTTCACGTCGGCAACACCCCGCAACTCCTTGCAGCAGCGATGGAAAGCATCGAGAGGAACCTGCGGGCCCAATATTTGATTGGGTTCTCGCCTACGGGCAAAGGTGCTGTAAAGTACCGCCGCATTTCGCTCCAGCTCGCTGGAGGCGTGCAGTCGATCAGGGTGAGGGCTGGCTATAAAGGGACCGAGCCGCCTTCCATGAAGACGACCAGCAGCCGGAGCAACGAAAAGAAGGGGACTAAATGAAGAAACTGTCAAAGTTGATTTCCGTGACCACCCTCGCAGTGCTCGTAGGTTCCTGCGCCACCACGAAGAGCGTCGATCAGAAGATCGCCACCGCTCAGGCGCAGTCCAATCAGAAGATCGAATCCGTCGCCGGCCAGGTGGAAGATCTTCAGCAGAAGCAGAAGCAGACCGACATCCGGATGGATGAACTGAGCCAGACTGCTCAGGACGCCCTCAAGCGCGCCCAGGAAGCGGGCGTGATCGCCAAGGGTAAGGTCGTCTTCGAGCAGGCCTTCACCGAGGACCGCGTGAAGTTCAAGAGCGGCAAGTACGAGCTCGACAAGAGCGCTTCCGCTGCGCTCGATGAATTCGCCGGTCGCGTGAAAGCGCTCGACACGCAGTACTTCATCGAGATCCAGGGTCACACCGACGACACAGGCTCCTCGCGGTTCAACGACGAACTCGGCCAGCGACGCGCTGATGCCGTGCGCCGTCACCTCTCGCGCCAGCACGGGCTGACTCTGAACCGCATGTCGACGATCTCGTACGGCGACACGGCACCGGTCGACACGAACAAGACGAAGAAAGGCCGTACCGCCAACCGGCGCGTCGTCCTCGTCGTCCTCGAGTAGTCCGTCCCGCGACTCCCGACTCCACTTGCCAGACGCGACCCTTTCGAGGGTCGCGTTTTTTTTGCACTTACTCGAAAGTCGCCACGAGCGGCGCGTGATCGCTGGTGCCGATCTCTCGATACGATGGGCAGGCCACGGCACGATCCGCAATCGCGGGGCTTGCCAGAATGTAGTCGATCCGCCAGCCGATATTTCGTTCGCGCATCTGACGCCACGGGGCCCACCACGTGAAGTAGTCGTCGGCATCCGGGTAGAGCTTGCGGCCAACATCGACGACGCCCGAAGCGAGCATCTCCTCGAACATCTCCCGCTCCACCTGAAGCTGCCCGATTGCCCTCGGCTTGCGCTCCTTCGGGTGCACGTCCTGATCGGTACGCGCGACATTCAGGTCTCCCGCAACCACGAGATCCAGTCCCGCCGCTCGCGTCTTCCGGATGTAACCCGTCAGCTCACGCATGAACGAGAGCTTCGCATCGAAGTCCTTGCCGCCATTCGGGAGGTAGACGCTCGCGAATACCGTGTTGCCGATCTGCGCCTGAACGACGCGTGACTCGAGATCGAAATCCGGGTGCGAGTACTGAGGCTCGGAGTCAAAGGAACTCTTTTTCACGTGCAAAGCGACGCCCGAATACCCGCCTGCACCGTGCCAGTAGCAGTTGTAGCCGTCGAGCGTGCAGTTCTCGGGTACCTGAGACGGCGACGCCTTGATCTCCTGCAGGCAGATCACATCCGGTTGCTCTGCAGCAACCCACTCCACGAACTGCGCATGTCGTGCGCGGATTCCATTGACGTTCCAGGTAGCGACTTTCATTCGGTGCGGATTGTAACGGCGGCATCGAACCGGGAGTGCAACTGATCGAGCGAGCCCTACTGCCAGCGGAAGAGCTTGAGCGCCAGCGCGTACGTGACGACGGTCCAGAGGGCGAGGTAGCCGAGTTGGGGCAGTACCTGCGAGAGCGTCATCGCTTCGTTCATGACTCCGCGCAGCGCGTCGTTCATCGCGGTGAGAGGCAGCATGCGGATGAATGGCTTCGCGGCATCGGGAAAGCGTTCGTACGAGAAGAAGACGCCCGAGCAGAGCCACATCGGCATCATGATCACGTTGGTCAGGCCGCTCACCGCCTCGATGGTGCGCGCACGCGACGCGATCAGCAGACCGAGGCCGGCGAAGGCGGCGCCCCCGGCGAGGCAGATCAGGCCGAACGTGACGATTGATCCCCGCACGCGCACGTCGAACACGAGCCACGCAAAAATCATCAGCGCGCTGACTTCCATCACGAGAAACACGAAACGCGACAGGATCTGCGCGATGAGGAAGTGCTCCCGCTTCATTGGAGTGGCCACGAGGCGCTTGAGCAGCTTCTTCATGCGCGCGTTGACGATCGAAAAGCCGATGCCCCACATCCCCGTGCCCATCACATTCATGCCGAGGAGTCCCGGCACGAGGAAGTCGATGTAGCGGGAACCCACCTCGCTGATTTTTTCCTCGCGTGGGGCGAACACGTCGCGCCGACCCGACAGCGATTGCAGCAAGGCGTCAATCTCCACACGCGCCGTTCGCGCCTCGGGGCGGGTCGGATCGAAGTGGTAGACCGGCGGCGCAGTTCCTTCGACGAGCAGGGAGATCCGCCCGTGACGCAGCGCATCCATGCCCGATGCACGCTCGAGAAGCCGCGGCAGCAGGACGGGAGACGTTTCGAGCGCCTTCATCCTGGCGCCCGCGGCTGAATCGTTGACGACGCCGACCGGAATGCGATCCGGAGTTTTTTCGCGAAAGGCAAATCCAAGCGCCAGGGTCATGAGCAGAGGAAAGACGAAGACCCAGAAGACCGCCTCCGGTTCACGCGAGAACTCCTTGAGCCGCGCGATGGTCAGTTCGAGCAGTGGGTGCCGCACCTTCACCTCAGGCATCACGCAACTCCCTGCCGGTCAGTGCGACGAAGAGGTCCTCCAGTGTCGCAGCATGGGTGGACAGCGTCAGCAGCTTCGCCCCTTTTGCATCGACCCGCGCCAGGAGCGGCGGGACAGCGTCCGCGAGGGAATCGACCCGCAGCGACCAGGCACTGCCTCGACGCGAGCTGCCGTGGAACCCAGGCAACGCAGTGAAGTCTTCCAGCGTCAATTCCGGCGCGCTGGTGAACTCGATGATGTTCGGCGCCTGAAGCTGGGCGATCAACTCATCCGGCGTACCGAGCGCAATCCGCTTTCCGTGGTCGACGATGGCGATGCGATCACAGAGCCGCTGCGCTTCATCCATGTAGTGCGTGGTCAGCATGACCGTCCCGCCTGTTGCGCGGAACTTAGTCACGACGTCCCAGAGCTGCAGGCGGCTCTGAGGATCGAGACCCGTCGTCGGCTCGTCGAGGAACAGCACATCCGGATTTCCGATCAGGGCGCAGGCTACGGCCAGTCGCTGCTTCTGACCACCCGACAGCTTTCCGACACGTGCGTCTCGTTTCTCATCGAGCGAGAGTTCACGCATCAGCCCATCGGGATCGCGGCCGTCGCGATAAAACGAGCGAAACAGCCGAAGGGTTTCGAAGACGGTGAGCTTCTCGTTGAGCTGCGTCTCCTGAAGAGAAATGCCGATCCGTTCCCGGATGTCGCGTGCGCGTCCCTTCCAGTTCATCCCGAGCACTTCAACGACCCCTCCGTCCGGGTCGGTGACGCCTTCGAGCACTTCGATCGTCGTCGTCTTGCCGGCACCATTCGGCCCGAGGAGGCCGAAACACTCCCCGCGGATCACGTGGAGGTCGAGACCGTCAACCGCTTTCACGTCGGGGTAGTACTTGATCAGCCCGCGGCAGAGGATTGCATGACTGGTCTCACTGGACTGGTTCATCGTTCGGCCGCCATACTAATGGACGCGGTTTTCGATTGTCAGTTTCAGTTTCGGTGTCTTCACGAATGCACGCCATCCTCTTCGACCAGCCCGGGGACGAATCGGTCCTCTATCTCGGCAAAGCCGACTCGATGCCGCTTGGCGATCACGACATCCGGATCTCCGTCGCCGCGACGGCGGTGAATCGTGCCGACCTCCTGCAGCGTCAGGGTCTCTATCCGCCACCAGCCGGAGCCTCGCCGATCCTCGGACTCGAATGCGCGGGGATGGTGATGGAAGCAGGTCCGGATGCGGAAGGATGGGCACGTGGCGATCGCGCCATGGCCCTGCTCGCCGGAGGTGGATATGCCGAGGAAGTGGTCGTGCACAGCGGATCGGCCATGCACATACCGACAGGTCTCTCCGCTCAGGAGGCCGCCGCGATCCCGGAGGCATTTCTGACGGCCTTCCTCAACATCTTCGAGTTGGCCCGGGCACGCGAGGGCGAGGCAATCCTGATTCATGGCGGGGGAAGCGGCGTCGGCACCGCGGCAATCACGCTATGCAAGCTGGCCGGGATGCGCGTGATCGTCACCGCCGGCTCGGACGAGAAGTGTCGTCGCTGCCTCGATCATGGCGCGGACCTGGCGATCAACTACAACGTCGATGATTTCGCGGAGAAGTCTGGAAACGTCGACATCGTCCTCGATCATATCGGCGCGCGCTACCTGCCTCGCGATCTCGAGGTGCTCAACGTCGGCGGACGGGTTGCGATCATCGGATCGATGGGTGGTGAACGCGTGGCCACGATCGATGTCGCCCGCCTTCTCGGCAGACGCCAGCAGATCATCGGCTCGACACTGCGCGCGCGCCCGGTCGAAGAAAAGGCCGCGCTGGTCGCAGCATTCATTCATCGTTTCGGCGCGGACCTGCAGTCCGGAACGATCCGTCCCGTCATCGATACGGCGTTTGCAATCGCCGATGCGGGCGACGCACACCGAAGGATGGCCGGAGATCATTTCGGAAAGATCGTGCTCCAGGTTCGATGAAGTGCAGCGGCACGCTCGTCACTCCAGAGAAGGACTGCGGGATTCCCGCGAACGCGCCCGAGGAACTCCGAGGAACCCCGAGGAACCCCGAGGAACTCAAAAAAGCGATCCCTGGTTCGTCGGTCTCCGGAACTCCGCGGTCGAGAGGTTGTAGTGCTTCTCGTTCATTCCGTACTTCCGACAGGCAATGTCGAACAGCGCCTTGATCTGTTGCGCGAA
>JBKJVD010000143.1:0-15378 GCA_046590585.1 Thermoanaerobaculia bacterium
GCCCACGTTCTGCATGACGTCGACGACGTATCCCGCCTTCGAGCCGGCGATCACGAGGTTGCCTTCCCCTCGGATCGTGCCGCGAACGTTCAGTGCGGCGGTGCCCTGAGTCGCGCCGTCCACTGAATCGACAAACAACGAGTACAGGGCATTGGTGCCGGCCTTGAAGTAGCCGCCACGATAGGCGCCGCTCTCCCCGAAGAGAGCGTAGGAGTTGCTGCCGTAGCTTCTCGCCTCGACAGCAGAATAGTTGGGGTCATCGCTTTGGGCATAGACACCTTTGCCACCGTAAAGGAAGCCGGCGTAGTCGCCTGTCGCCGCGATGCCGTCGATCGCATAGCAGTTCGTGTTTACTGCGGTGCACTGGCCGACCACCGCTTCGCCCCCGGATGAAGTCTTCGCTTCGATTGCCCTGGGTGCCGTGCAACACGCGGTGATCTGAGCGAGAAGGGACTGGGACGATGCCATCAACGCAACGAGCGCAACCAGAATACGAACACGATTCATAAGGCTCCTTTTCAGGCGGAAGGACGGTTGAAAAAATCGAGCGCCGAGTGTACCGCGCCATCCGGGAAAGCGGGAGACGGGTTTGCAAAGCGTGCTCGGCCTAAGTCGAGGACTGAAGCGTGGATGCAGCGGCACAGTCACCGCCGCTCTCGACATCAGCGCAGCCCGAAGATCAGTAGATGATCACTTCGTCGCCGACGTTGGCCATCTGATAGAGACGCTCGATATCCGCGTCTCCCAGACGCACGCAGCCGTGTGAGACCGACTGCCCGAGCTGGGTCGTTTCCTGCGTCCCATGAATGGCGTAGCCGTCGCCAAGGTTCAGGCGGAAGCGGCCGAGCACCTTGTCGAATTTCCGCGGCGCCGTACCTACCGGCGGGATCACCACGGTGCCGCCCGCATAGATCATTTCGCCTGGCGGGAGGTCGCGTTCGACTCCGCCTTCGTCAATCACGACCCGGTCGCCTTTGACTTTCATCGTGGCGCTCCGCGGGCTATCGCCGAGCCACGACCAGACGCCGCTGCCGCCGGATGTGGCCGGACTGCCGGTGTTCGCGTCGATCGACTGCCCGCGCTCGAGCCGCACCACGCGCATTCCGCGCTTGCGGGCATGCTCGATGTAGTGCCAGTCGGGAGGGACCCACTGCGGGTTCTCTTCCTTCGAGACCACCTTGAACTTTCCGATCGGAGTGTCGAAGACCTTGGTCTTTCCGTCGATGGCGAGGGTCGTGCCTTTCCCTGTCGAAGCGATCGCATCGAATACGGTCTGGCCGCCGTTGCGAACGTACACCTTGTTCTCGGCAGTGGAGACGAAGATGGTCTGGTCGGCGTCGGGAATCTCGCCGCTTCTCTTCGCGGCCGCGTTGACCTGCCCCTGAAGCTCCTGCAGTTTCTGCGACCTCTGCTCCGCGGTG
Organism: Thermoanaerobaculia bacterium; assembly: GCA_046590585.1. Lineage (GTDB taxonomy): Bacteria > Acidobacteriota > Thermoanaerobaculia > Gp7-AA8 > Gp7-AA8 > JBKJVD01. The sequence goes on from JBKJVD010000143.1 coordinate 1,422, forward strand.
ATCCGGAGATTTTCGGTAGCGTTTCCGGTCCGGCCAGCCAGAAGCGAATCGATTTTCGCGATCCGGTCGAGACGGCGGGCGTCGCGGATGTTGATAGTTTCACCTGCGACCGCGAATGCGGCCAGTCCGATGGAGAGTACGAAGAGAGCCCAGGAGCCGAGGAGTCCGATGAAGCGCATGGTTGGTTTTCCCGATCAGAAGACGTAGACGCGTGTGGTTTCGTTGATTCGAGGCCAGATTGCGGCGAGATCAGCTTCCGGAACCATGAACGATCCGGGCTTCGGGCCGTGAAGCGGGCTCTCTGGCGAAGGGGGAGAGTGGATGACGTAGCCGTTCGGCAGGTAGATCACGTACTTGCCGAGTCCATTCGCCACGAAGGGTCGTTCCCTGGGGGTGGGTTGTGCATTCATGCCGTAAACCCACTCGGGAATCTGCCATGACGATCCGACTTCCTTGGAACGGACGTTGAGCGCGCCCTTCAGAGGAACAAACGTCCACTGCTTCGTTCCCTCACCCTTGATGGTGGCGGGAGGGCCGATCTTGACGTCGGATTCGCGCGCTACCTCGTCACCGAACCGGAGGTAAAACTTCTGCCGGGTGGAATCGATGGCAATGTAGAACTGCTCAGTCTGGAGTTGTTCGAGGAACTTCGTCCTGCTGGCCAGTTCCCGGCCGAGTTGCTCCTCGCTGACATCCATCTCCGAGAGCTCAGCGCGCAGCCGGTTCAACTCAGCGGGGGAGGCGGCACTCGGCTTGAACAGGATCGCACTCTTTTCCTGGACCACGTTGCGATGGTGTCGGGCGTAGGCGAAGGTGCTGAACGCGATGATCAGCAGCAGGAGATTCAGCCAGAGCGGTGGACGCGGGAAATTGCGTCGCTCGGATCCTGAAGGGCGGGAGTCATTGCGTCGTTCTGGCATCGTCCCCTCGCATACGCCAACGCCGTGCCAGCCTCGACCGACACGGTTCCGGCACCGAAGTTGGAATAGAGCTGCACCAGTCGATCTTTCAATACAGGCGTAGGAGATACGAGCACATGGCAGATTCCAAGGCAGTGCAGCACGTCACCGACTCGACGTTCGATCAATCCGTCCTCAACGCCGGGCAGCCGGCTCTGGTCGATTTCTGGGCTCCCTGGTGCGGACCGTGCCGGATCATCGGCCCGATCATCGAGGAGCTTGCCCCGAGCTACGAAGGGAAAGCGACCATGGCGAAGGTCAACGTGGACGACAACCCCGGCATCGCGCAGCGCTACGGGATCACCTCGATTCCGACGTTGATGATGTTCAAGGACGGAAAGCTCGTCGATCGCGCCGTCGGCGCCATGCCGAAGGGCGAACTGCAGAAGTTCATCGAGCGCAACCTGTAACCACGGTTACCTCCCGCCTTCCGAAAACGCCGGCCACAAAGCCGGCGTTTTTTCTTGGGTCATCCCAATGATTTCCTGGGGGCTAGGCTTCGAGGTCCAGCGGCGCAGCGCACAGCGATCGCACGCCCGTGGCGCTCCAACGCGATCATTTCAGACGGAACGATACCATTCGCCACAATTGCCACACTCCTCGCGGCATCGTTCTCGCTTTGATCGCCGTGGAATGCAGCCGTTGAGCGTGATGACGTACAACATTCAGGGGCACGCGGCAGCAAAGCGTGAGGACCACCTGCCCAAGATCGCAGAGGTGATCAGTGCGCTTTCTCCTGATGTAGTCGGATTGCAGGAGGTCCATTGCCGCACGCGGGCGTCGCAGATCGACCAGGCGGAGTCGCTGGCTTCGCTGACCGGCTACCAACTCGCATTCGGCAACAGCTGTTCGATGGACGGTGGTGAGTATGGCAACGCCGTGCTGACCCGCGGGCGGGTCGTGGCCTCACACGTCCATCCGCTTCCAGGGTCGGGCGAACCGCGTTCCGTGCTCGAGGTCGACCTTGAACTTGACGGGCGACGCTTCTGCTTCTTCTCGACGCACCTGGCTGCCTGGGGGCGCCTGCTTCGGCTCGCACGAATGAAACAGACCGCGGAACTGGGAGAGATCATGGGCCGGACGACGCTGCCGCGCGTCCTGGTCGGAGACTTCAACGTTCCACCGGCTGCGCTGGAAATCCGGACGCTCCTCTCGCACGGTCACCTCCGCGTTGCGGGGGAAGGAACGGAGCCGAGCTTTCCGATGACTCGCCAGAGACTCGACTACATCTTCTGCGACTCGGCGTGGGAGGTCGCGGGGAGCGAAGTCGTCAGGCGCGGGCCTTCTGACCACTGGCCGGTCGTCGCCTCTCTCAAACTGAAGGAACACGAGGCTCCCGCCGCGCCAGTCACGGCTGGTGTGTGGTAACTTCCGCGGCCGCAAAGCATGGACTCCAATCAACAGCAACACCCTCGCTACCTGCTGACACTTTCGGTCGCTGCGCTCGGCGTCGTTTACGGCGACATCGGGACCAGTCCACTGTATGCATTTCGTGAATGCTTCCAGTCGCACCACGGCCTCGGCGTGTTGCCGACGCGCGAGAACATTCTCGGCATTCTCTCGCTCATCACCTGGTCGTTGATCGTCGTCATCTCGATCAAGTATCTCGGGTTCGTGATGCGCGCCGACAACCGGGGTGAGGGCGGAATCCTTGCGCTCATGTCGCTGGTCCGCCCGAAGAAATCGAAGCGCCGCGGCGTACTGATCGGTCTCGGGCTATTCGGTTCAGCCCTCCTGTATGGAGACGGCATGATCACGCCGGCCATCACCGTGCTCGGCGCCTTCGAGGGTCTCGAGGTTGCCACTCCGGTCTTCAAGCCGTACGTCGTGCCGTTGACCGTCATCGCGATGGTGGCTTTGTTCGCGGTCCAGAAAGTCGGGACCGCGCGGGTCGGCGCGATGTTCGGTCCGCTGATGTTGATCTGGTTCGCCGTCCTGGCCGTCCTCGGCGTGTCGCAGATCCTCCGGGACCCTCATGTGCTGGTGGCGTTGAATCCGTACCACTCGATTCAATTCCTGTTCGCCAACAGGCTCGCCGGCTTCCTGGTCCTCGGCGCAGTCTTCCTGGTCGTGACTGGAGGCGAAGCGCTCTACGCCGACATGGGTCACTTCGGAGCGAAACCGATCCGCCTGGCCTGGTTCACAGTCGTGTTTCCCTGCCTCATCCTCAACTACTTCGGCCAGGGCGCTCTCATGTTGCAAGACCCGGCCGCCGTGAAGAACCCGTTCTTCCACATGGCGCCTGACTGGGCGCTCTATCCACTGGTCATCCTTGCATCGATCGCCGCAGTGGTTGCTTCGCAGGCCGTCATTTCCGGTTCGTTCTCCCTGACACGCCAGGCAGTCCAGCTTGGCTACCTTCCCCGCATCAAGATCCGTCACACCTCAGAAACGGAGATTGGCCAGATCTACATCCCTTCCGTGAACTGGATCCTCATGATCTGCGCGATCGGTCTCGTCATCGGATTCCGGGAGTCGACGCGGCTTGCAGGGGCGTACGGTGTTGCAGTCACCGCAACGATGGGAATCACGACCGTGATGTTCGCCGTGATGGCCCGAGAGCGCTGGCGCTGGTCGCTGGCGGCGTGCGCCGCATTCGTGGTCCCGTTTCTGATCGCGGACCTCGCGTTCTTCGGGGCAAACATCGTGAAGATTGCGGATGGCGGCTGGTTCCCGCTGCTGGTCGGCGTTCTGACCTTCACCCTGATGACGACCTGGCGCCGCGGACGTGAGATCCTGAACGAGCGGATCGCCGAAGGCTCATCGATGACGATCGAACAGTTCGTCAAGGAACTCGAGCAGGGCCATATCCCGAGGGTGCCGGGTACGGCCCTCTTCATGTCACGCTCGACGAAGGGGATTCCCACATCGATGCTGCACAATCTCAAGCACAACAAGGTGGTGCACCAGAAAGTTGTCTTCCTCACCGTCGACACCGAGGAAGCGCCGCGTCTTTCGAACGACGAGCGGTATGAATGGCAGGAACTGGGACAGGGGGTCTATCGTCTCTCCACCCGGTTCGGGTTCATGGAAGATCCTGATATCCCGGTGATGCTGGCAGGCATGACCGATCCACCGGTTGCCCTGAACCCGATGACCACGAGCTATTTCCTGGGACGAGAGACGCTGATCCCGACCCGGCGGCCGGGAATGGCCATCTGGCGCGAGCATGTGTTCGCGTGGTTGATGCGGAACTCTACCAGCGCCTCGCAGTTCTTCAGCCTCCCGCCGAATCAGGTCATCGAACTTGGCGCTCAGGTCGAGATGTAGGCCTGCGGACTCAGACAGTTTCCACTGACTCTCACGATTGCGGATCCGATCCGCAGGAGGACAGCCGATGGCAGCAGCAAAGCAGGGCGATACCGTTTCGATCCACTACACGGGGACTCTCGACGACGGAAGCGTATTCGATTCATCGGACGGCGGCGAGCCGATCTCCTTCACGATCGGCGCCGGTGATGTGATCGCAGGCTTCGACGAGGCGGTGCTCGGGATGAGCGTCGGCGACAGGAAAACCACGACGATCCAACCCGAGAATGCCTACGGCGATCATCACGAAGAGCTGATCATGAAGGTCGACCGGTCGCAGGTGCCGCCGGATACGGAACTCGGCATCGGTGACGTGCTGGAGGTGGGGCTGTCCGACGGCGAGGCCGCGACCGTAGTGGTCGTCGAACTCGACCCTTCGACCGTCACGCTCGACGCGAATCATCCGCTTGCCGGGAAGGCGCTGACGTTCGCACTGGAACTGGTCTCGATCAGCTGACCGGATCCGCTGCAGAGCGCTCGTCGAAAAGCCGGATGCCGCTGGCCTGCGATTCGGCGAGCAGGTCGAGAAAGCGCGAGCGGGCAATCAGCCGTGCTCCCAGCATCTTCATGTGCGGTGTCATCACCTGGCAGTCGATGATTCGGGCGCCGCGGCTCGCGAGGTGGTCCACGAGGAAAAGCAGCGCCAGCTTGGACGCGGAAGGCTCGTGGAAAAACATGCTCTCACCGGTGAAGACGCCGCCGGCATCCACGCCATAGAGCCCTGCCACGAGCTGGTCACCGCGCCAGGCTTCCACACTGTGCGCGTCCCCTGCGCGATGCAGGGCGGTGTACGCGTCGACGATTTCGCTGGCGATCCACGTTCCATCCTGCCCCGGCCGTGGAGCGGCGGCGCAGTTTGCGATGACGGCCGCGAAGGCACGGTCGATCGTGAAGTGGAGAGCGCTGCCCGACCGGGCCTTCCGAAGCGTGCGACCGACGTGGAGCTCGCCGGGAAAGATCACCGCACGCCTTCGCGGCGAGAACCAGGGAAGCACGATGTCCTCAGTGGGCCAGGGGAAAATGCCGTGGCGATAGGCGTCGCGCAGGATCTCGACGTCGAGCTGGTTGCCGATCGCGACCACATCACCGCGGGCTTTGCGTGGATCGGGGAAACGCGACTCGCTCACCCCGTCATTCTGACGGGGTCACCGTCAGGATTCCATCGGCTGCGTCGATCACCACCTGTCCACCCTCCGACAAACCTCCGAACAGGATTGCATCGACGAGTGGCTCCTTGATCTTCTGGTGAATCAGCCGCGCCATCGGACGGGCGCCGAACGCCTTGTCGTAGCCGTTCGCAGCGAGCCAGTCGCGCCCGGCGGGCCGCAGGTCGAGTGTCACCTTCTTCGCGACCAGCTGCACGCGGAGTTCGTCGATGAACTTGTCCACCACCCGCGCAATGGCGTCACTGCCCAGTGGCTCGAACGCGATCCATGCATCGAGGCGATTCCTGAATTCCGGCGCGAACATCCGCTCGATGGCGCCGCGTCCTTTCCCGCTGGAGGGGTTGGAGCGGAAGCCCATGCCGTCTGCAGCCATCTCCCGCGCGCCTGCATTCGTGGTCATGATCACGATCACGTTCCTGAAGTCCGCCTTCTTGCCGTTGTTGTCGGTGAGCGTGGCGTGATCCATTACCTGCAGCATGATCGAGAAAAGATTCGGATGAGCCTTCTCGATCTCGTCGAGCACGAGGACGGAGTACGGAGTGCGAATGACTGCGTCCGTGAGGAGACCGCCCTGGTCGAATCCGACATAGCCCGGCGGCGCACCGATCAATCTCGAGACTGTGTGAGGCTCCATGTATTCACTCATGTCGAAACGGATGAACTCGACGCCCAGGCTGGCAGCGAGCTGCTTTGCCAGTTCGGTCTTGCCGACCCCCGTAGGCCCTGAAAAGAGGAATGACCCGACCGGGCGCTCGGGATGTCCCAGTCCGGACCGGGAAATCTTGATGGCTGCGACGAGTTGCTGGATGGCGTTGTCCTGCCCATAGATGACCTTCTGCAGGTCCGCTTCGAGATGCTGAAGGCGTTCTTTCTCGCTGACGGCGACCGTTCGCGGCGGAATCTTCGCCATGGTCGCGATGACCGCCTCGACCTCCGGCGCGTCGATCACGTGCCGCGCATCGCCGGCGAGCGGAAACATCCGCGCCCGGGCCCCTGCCTCGTCGAGGACGTCGATTGCCTTGTCGGGCAGGTGACGGTCGTGAAGGTACTTGGCGGACAGCTCCGCCGCCAGCCTCAGCGCTTCGTCCGTGAAGGTGACGGCGTGATGATCTTCGTAGTAGCTCTTCAGGCCGCGGAGAATCTCAATGGTCTCGGCCACGGACGGTTCCCCGACTTCGATCCGCTGGAAGCGGCGGGCCAGGGCGCGATCCCGCTCGAACGACGCCTTGTATTCGGCGTACGTCGTGGAGCCGATGCAGCGGAGCTTCCCCGAAGCCACGGCGGGCTTCAGGATGTTGGAGGCATCCATCGTGCCGCCGCTGACCGCACCCGCGCCAACGATGGTGTGAATTTCGTCGATGAACAGGATGGCGTCCTTCTTTTCGGTCATCGACTTGATGACCGCCTTGAGCCGTTGCTCGAATTCACCGCGATACTTCGTTCCTGCCAGCAGCGATCCCATGTCGAGCGACCAGACTTCGGCTCCCTTCAGAACCTTCGGGACGTCGCCCGTGGTGATCCGCAGCGCCAGGCCTTCGGCGATCGCCGTTTTTCCCACACCCGGCTCGCCGACCAGGAGGGGATTGTTCTTCCGGCGGCGGCAGAGGATCTGGATCGTCCGTTCCAGTTCAGGGCCGCGGCCGATCAGCGGGTCGATCTCTCCCTTCGCGGCGCGTTCATTGAGGCTGACGGCATAACTTCTGAGCGGATCGGCTGGAGGGGCATCCTCCTCCTCGCCAGTGCGGACGAAAGCCGGCGAACCCTCCGCGGGCCCGGCGTTCTTTCCGATCCCGTGCGAGATGTAAGTGAGGACGTCGAGCTTGTCGATCCCCTGGCTCCGCAGCAGGAACACTGCCTGCGAGCGGTCGGCCTGATACAGGGCCGCGAGCATCTGACGCGTGTCGATCACATCCTGGCTGGAGCTCTCCGCATGGAGCTGCGCGTACTGAATCACGCGCTGCAGCATTGAAGTCAGCACCGGCTGCACCTCGTGGTCGTCTTCCAGTGCCTCGAGCGTTTTTGTCATGAAGATGTCGAGCTTCTGCTTGAGCGATTCGACGTCACCTCCGCATGCCTCGATGGTCTTCGTCACCTCGCGGTCATGCAGCAGGGCGAAGAGGAGATGCTCGATCGTCACGTATTCGTGGCGCCTGCGGATCGCGTCGTTCACCGCGAACTCGAATGTTTCCTGAAGTTGCTTTCCAATCATCTGAAGCTCCAGCTGCGGTTCTCTCTCACGCTTCTTCGATCGTGCAGAGAAGGGGATACTCGTGTTCGCGGGCGAGGGCGGTGGTTCGATCGACCTTCATCTCCGCCACCTCGTACGTGTAGATGCCTGCAACGCCGACGCCGTGCAGGTGCACGTTCAGCATGATCTTCATCGCCGTCTCGTCAGTCATGTTGAAAACGCCGGTCAGTACCCAGATCACGAAGTCCATCGTCGTGAAATCGTCGTTGTGCAGCAGGACCTTGAAGAGAGGCGGCTCGTCGAGCTTCTCCGCCTGCTCGGCGAAAGCCAGTTCCTCGAAGTCATGGCGCGGTGGCAGCATCTTCCGAATCGTAACCGAAGGAGAAGGCCCGAAATTCGTCTCTGCGAAGTGCCCGGCCACCAGCCTGACGCATCCGGTGTCCACTCCGGGAAGCTGTGATCGGGCACACAAACCTACGGACGTGGTGACAGATAATGGTGGACGATCGGGGAGGCCATGACGCTCGAGGAACTCGCATCGCTCTACCACCAACTCCTTCAGGAGTGGACGAATCGCGACGCCGAGGCGATGGCGGCGCTGTTCACTGAAGACGGGAGTGTGGTCGGCTTCGACGGCACTCAGATGAATGGCCGGAAGGAGATTGCGGCGACTCTGCGCGCACTGTTCGCCAGCCATTCGACTCCAGCCTTCGTCGGAGTGGTTCGAGAAGTGCGGGCGATCGGAGAACGGGTCATGCTGCTCCGTGCCGTGGCCGGAATGATCGAGGACGGGGCCTCCCACATCAACCCTGCGCTGAACGCCGTTCAGTCGCTCGTTGCGGTCCACGAAGGTCACCACTGGCACGTCGCCCTGTTTCACAACACTCCGGCGGCGTTTCACGGGAACGCAGCAGAAGGCGATCGCCTGACCCGGGAACTCGCCGCAGTGGCGAGGGCATGGCTGGAAGATCGGGACCGCACGGCCGGGAAGTAGTCCGATTGATTGCCCGCGCGTAGGAGGTTGAATCGGGGGCGAAGTTAAGATCGGATGCAACACGCTGAGCCCTCATCGCGGGCGAGACGCCCACGAGCCACCGGGCGTCGTGATGAGAACGTTCTCGCTGCGAAGGCGGAGTCAGATCAGCTCCGCGTAACGCTCAGCGCTGAACCACACCCAGCGCCATTCGAAGAGCTCCGCCTTTGCCGGATTCAGGCGCACATAGTTCACCGTCCGTTCGAGCTGCCGTGAATTCCTGATCAGAACGTCGAAGTATCCGTCAGCCCAGAACCCTCCATGACGTCCGAAATGGTCGTTCGCTGTGTGCGCGGTGAATGACTTCCACCTCGGACCCGCCAGTGAGGAACGCCGTGACGCTTCCTGACTTCGACGCGCTCGTACCAGTAACGCTTGATCCCCAGCCCGAGGCTACCTCGGATTCTAATTGTCCTGGCTGCGAAAGGTGGTGCCGGGACGCGAAGCGATGGCTCGTGGGCGTCTCGCCCGCGCGTAGGACGGTTCGTTGGGAATCGGATGGAACACGCTGAGCCCTCATCGCGGGCGAGACGCCCACGAGCCACAGGGCGTGGTGATGAGAACGTTCTGGCCGCGAAGGCGGTGCTGGGACGCGAAGCGATGGCTCGTGGGCGTCTCGCCCGCGCGTAGGAGATTGAACCCGGGGCGAAGTTACGGGACGGTTCGTTGGGAATCGGCTGTAACACGCTGAGCCCTCATCGCGGGCGAGATGCCCACGAGCCGGGCGTCGTGAATCGCACTGTGATCGCCGCGAAGGTGGTGCCTGCACGCAGTCGGGTTGCGCTCGGTGCCGGACTCGTCCATGATTCGGTTACACCAGCGTACGAGTTCCTCGGTCGTTTTCCATGTGGCGGCCGCGGACTGGAGGTTTCATGCGTCCCACATTCACTCTTCGTGACTTGATGCTCTCTTTCTGCTTCGCGTTTTCCGTGATCGGGTTCTCTCCGGATGCGATCGCTCAGGATGCGCCACCACCACCTCCGGCCGCCGATGGCGAAAAAAAGCAGGACGAGCCGCTCCGGACCACGATGGAGATCGAGGTCGGCAGTCGCAGCCCGGAGCGCTCGCGCACGGACACGCCGGTCCCGGTCGACATCCTTCCGGTCAGTGAAGTCGCAGACACGACGGGAAACGTCGACGTGACGCAGTTGCTGCAATACGCTGCGCCCTCGTTCAACTCGAACCGCCAGTCCGGATCCGATGGGTCGGACCACGTCGATGCCGCGACGCTTCGAGGGCTCGGGCCGGACCAGGTCCTGGTGCTGATCAATGGCAAGCGTCGCCATTCGTCGTCGCTCGTGTACATCTTCGGTTCGCGGGCCCGCGGCAATGTCGGGACCGACTTGAACACCATCCCGGTCAGCGCCATCGATCGGATCGAAATCCTTCGCGACGGCGCGGCAGCACAGTACGGATCGGACGCGATCGCCGGCGTGATCAACATCGTGCTGAAGAAGGATCGGGCGCTCGATGTCGTTCTTTCCGGTGGCAGCTATACCGCGGGCGACGGAGCGAACGAGCAGGTGGCGGTCAACTACGGCTTGCCGATCGGGCAGGCAGGCACGCTCAGCCTCACCGGTGAGTTCCTGACGCGCAACCGGACCGATCGCTCCACACCTGGTGAGCCGCGGCAGATCGGCGACGCGGCCACGGACAACAGGACGCTCTTTTTCAACCTCGACGTTCCAGTCGGCGATTCCTCGGGGTTCTACGGACACGGCGGATACAACGACCGGGACGGTGATGCCGGTGCGTGGTACCGCGGAGGTGTCGGGACGGACGACATTCCGACGCGCAACTCGACTCAGATGTATCCCGGCGGCTTCGTGCCGACGATCGCGACCGCGATCCGTGACTACTCCGCGGCGTTCGGTTACCGCACGCTGCTCGGCCCCTGGTCGATGGACCTGAGCACCGTTTACGGTTCGAACCGGATGGAGTACGACATCCGGGAGACGCTCAACGCGTCGATTGCGACGACGCACGCCGGCATTTCGCCGACCAGCTTCGACGCCGGCGGATTCGATTTCACGCAGCAGACGACGAACCTCGACTTCGCGCGCCTGTTCCCGGGCCTGCTCCATGGTGTGAGCGCCGCCGCCGGCTTCGAGCACCGTCGCGAGACGTATGGCATCTTCGCCGGCGAACGCGGCTCGTGGGACGACTACGACGGAGCGGGCGGCGGGAACGCAGGCTCGCAGGGCTTTCCGGGATTCCAGCCGGTCGATGAAGTGGACGCCAGCCGTCGCAGCCTCGCCGCCTATGTCGACATGGAGTTCAAGACCTCCGAGAAGATGCTGTTCACCGCGGCGATCCGCGGTGAGGACTACAGCGACTTCGGCAACACGGTGAACGGCAAGGTGTCGTTCGGTTACAAGGCCATTCCCACGCTCAACCTTCGCGGTTCGGCCAGCACCGGATTCCGCGCTCCATCGCTGCAGCAACGCTACTTCAGTTCCACCTTCACCGACTTCATCGCTGGTGAGGCGGCCGACGTCAAGCTCGCGCCGAACGAGAGCGCGCTTGCGCGGCTGGTGGGGATCCCGAAACTGAAGGAGGAAGAGTCCACTAACTTCTCGCTGGGGCTGACCTGGAATCCTCGCTCTCACATCGACTTCGCGGTCGATGCGTACCAGATCAGCATCGATGACCGGATCGTCCTGACCGGCGGATTCACCGGCGACGATCCCGACATCGGCGCCCTCATCACCGCGCAGAATATCGCCGAGGCGCGTTTCTTCACCAACGCGATCGACACACGAACGCGCGGTGTGGACATGACGCTCACACACAATCTCGCTCTCTCACCCCTGGCAGGATTGCGATCGTCGGTGGCCCTCAATTTCAACCGCACCACGGTCGAGCACATCAACACCGCGCCCGGCCTGGCGGGCAAGGAAGACATTTACTTCAATACGCGGGAGCGGATGTTCGTGGAGGGCTCAGCGCCTGAAACGAAGGGAACGTTCGGCTTCGACTACACACGGCCGCGCTGGAGTTCCGGAGTCAAGCTGACGTACTTTGGCGACCTCGAATCCGGCACCTGGTCACAGATCGACGACCCTTCCTCGCCACCGCAACGCTACGACGCTCGCCTCACCACCGACCTTTACCTTGGCTACGAACTTGCGCCGGGCCTTCGTCTCATCGGCGGCGGCGCGAACGTGTTCGACGAAAAGCCGACCGCGCAGGATCCGAACGAGACCGAAAACGGAGCGCTCTGGGAAAACGTCCAGATGGGCTTCAACGGCGCCTCGTACTTCCTGCGCCTCAGCTATCGCTCGGGCCGCTAGCCAGGAATAAGACTGCGCTCCAGACTGGGCAGGGCCGTCGAGCCTCGACGGCCCTGCTGCATGTCGCGCAAGCGCGTCGCCCGGCTGCGCTGTGAGCGTAAAAGACGGTCGGCGCTGACGTCTCCCACTGCGGTAGACTCGTTCGCGAACCTACCCTTTCTGCACAGTCGGTCCTGATGAACTCTGCTCGAGTCTGGCGCGGTGGTTTTCCGGTGGTGACCGGCATTGCTCTGCTCATCGCGCTGCTCGCAGTTCCCGTCGCGGGGGACGAGATCGTTCCCGAGTATCAGCTCAAGGCAGAGTTCATGGAGCGCTTTACGCGGTTCATCGAATGGCCGGCAACCTCCGCAGTGAACGACGGACAGACCCCGTTTGCGATCTGTGTTGCCGGAGACGACCCGTTCGGGCCGTTCCTTCGGAATCTGGCCGCGTCGCGCCGGATCAAGTCGAAGCCAATCGCTGTGCGCCTGGTCAGCGCGAGTTCGTCGTTCGAAGGTTGCCACATGCTCTTCATCGCGGCGAGTGAGCGCGATCATGCAGCAGACGTGATCCGTCGCGCCGCGAACCGTCCGATCCTGACCGTGGGCGACGCTGGTGGTCTCGGGAAAACCGGCGTGATGATCAATTTCTACGAGGCGGCGGACAAGGTGCGCTTCGAGATCAACCCGCGCAGCGCCGAGAAGAGCGGACTGCGAATCAGCTCGAAGCTGCTCAAGGTCGCGCGCGTGGTGGGTGAAGAATGAGCATTCGCCGGCGCTTCGCCTCACTCTCGATCCGCAGCAAGATCATCGGCACGATCGTCGTGACCGCGGTGCTGGTGCTCGTAGGCGGCTTCGCGTTCGTGATGGCGAACAACGTCCGCATGTATCGGCAGCAACTGGTGACGAACGCGGTACTCCTCGCGCGCGTCACCGGCAACTCGTGCGTGAGCGAGCTTGCGTTCGGTGACCGCAAGGAAGCGGCCGAGACGCTTCGGCGCCTCACGGTTGGGGAGAGCGTGCTCGCGGCATACGTCTTCGATCCCACCGGCGCGACGTTCGCGCTGTTCCACAAGAATGACGAACCGGCCGCGCTCCCGCGCCTGCGCCCTGGCGAGCGGCGCTTCCTCGGCGACCGCCTCTACGTCTCCGAGCCGATCATCTATGAACGGGAGCGGTATGGCTCGATCGTCCTGGTCATGCCGACCGGAGCACTCAGCGACGCAATCCACCGCTACGTCTGGACGATCGCGGCGATCGTCGTCGTGCTGATTCTCGTGTCGCTGCTGTTCGCGATGATGCTGGAGCGCGTCATCACCGGTCCGCTCCTCGACCTCTCCGCCGCAGCGCGGGACATCTCCGAACACCACGACTACGCCGTGCGGGTACAGAAGCGTTCCAGTGACGAGATCGGCCTGCTCTCCGATGCCTTCAACCAGATGCTCTCCGAGATCGAGCGGCGCCAGCGCGAACGCGACGAAGCGGATCGCCGAACGCGCGAGAAGAGCCGCTTCCTCGCGAACATGAGCCACGAGCTGCGCACGCCGCTCAACGCGATCATCGGCTTCTCCGAGATCCTGCGCGAACGCTTGAACTCGCGCATGTCCGATCGCGAGCGCCTCTTCCTCGAAAACATCACCACCTCGGGGCAGCATCTTCTCGGGCTCGTGAACGACATCCTCGACCTCTCCAAGGTCGAAGCCGGCATGATGGAGTTGAAGGTCGAGCCGTTCCCGGTCGAGCCCTCCGTGGCCGGCGTTTGCGCGCTGATGAAGGGCGTGTCGTCGCGTCGCCACGTCGAGATCGAAATCGACTGCCAGCCGACGCTGCCACCCCTCGAAGGCGACCCCGTGAAGATCAAGCAGGTGCTCTACAACCTCGTCTCGAACGCGGTGAAATTCTCTCCCGCGAACTCAGTCGTCACGGTGCGCGCCTACGCAGTCGCAGCAGCGGAGTCGATGGTCGGCGAGGATTCGCTTCGCCTCGAGGTGATCGACTGCGGCATCGGCATCGACCCCGCCGAACACGAGC
>JBKJVD010000118.1:0-17630 GCA_046590585.1 Thermoanaerobaculia bacterium
ATCTTTCCACGTGCCTGCGACGCCCTTGACGTCGGCCTGGCCACCCAGTTTTCCGTCCGTGCCGCCCTCGCGCGCCACACGCGTGACTTCCGAGGCGAACGACGCGAGCTGCTCGACCATCGTGTTGACGGTCTTGGCCGTGCGCAGGAACTCACCCTTGAGCGGACGGCCGTCGAACTCAGTCGCCATCGTCCGGGTCAGGTCACCTTTCGCGACCGCGCCGATGACGCGCGCGATCTCGTTGGTCGGCTGCACCAGGTCGGAGACCAGCGAGTTGATCGCCTCGCCAGTAGCGCTCCACGAACCACTCACGCTCGCTGAACGCATGCGCTGATTCAGCTTTCCGTCCTTACCGACGACGTTCGCGATCCGTTCGATCTCAGCCGCGGTCCGCTCGTTCAGCTCGATGATCTCGTTGAGAACGTCGGCGATTTTCCCCTGCGTGCCGGTGAATTCGATCGCCATTCGTACGGTGAAGTCGCCTTTCTTTACTGCCGTTAGCGTGCGAAGGAGCAGTCGCTCGAAATCTTTCGGCGACAGCTCCGACGCCTCTTTCACGCCGATCTCAGTCGTCACAGGATCTCCTTCGAATGTGGAACGGTGGTTACGTCGGGGAATTGTCGTGCAACCCCATCGGGCCGACAAGCCCTCTCTTGGTTCGCGACCTTACAGTCTTTTTGGAATCCCGACATGCATAGGATAAGCCAGACGGCTGAGCGCGGTTTGGCTTGTCCGCTCAACGAGCATCCTTGTTCAGCAGCTCCGTTCGGCGGTGAGGACGTCCGAGCGTAAGGAAGCGCTTCCGCCCGCCCTATCCGGGCGGCGCGGAGGTGTTGGTCGACGGGGTCGGCAGGCTGGAATCCGGCTCTGGCTCCCGCGTGGCGGTCGGTGGCGGAGGATCCGGAGTGGCCGGTGGTGGCGGCTCCGGCCTGAATACCCCGCCGGTCAGCGTCGAGTCCGGAGCGACGGGCGGCGCCACAGGCGGTGGCACGAAGGCCGTGTCGGTCATATTCGGATTGACGGGTGGAAGGATTCCGGTGTCGAGCACGATCGGATTGCCGAACTGGTCCACCAGCGGCAACTGCGGTGCCTGCGGTGCGTGCAGTGGGCAGAGGTGGCTCGGTTGCGTCCCGGCCTTGAACGCTTCGTTGACCACCGAGCGCTTCGGACAGGCCGGCACGGCCAGCCCTCCGCTCTTCTCGTCCACCTCGGCGAACACGATCCCACTCGGCGCGACGAAGTCGATGTTCGGCTCGCCCTCGGTGACGACGTTCATCAGGCGCGCCCAGATCGGAACTGCGGAGTCGCTGCCCGACAGCCCGGTCGGTGCGTTGTCGTCGAATCCGACCCAGGTCAGCGCGAGCGTCTTCGGCGTAAATCCGATGAACCAGGCATCGCGCTTCTCGTTCGTCGTTCCTGTCTTTCCGGCCGCAATGTTGCGGAATCCGAGACTGCGGGCGGAACCTGCAGTGCCGCGGTCGACGACTCCACGCATCACGTTCGTCAGGATGTATGCGTCGCGTGCGGGGAAGACCTGCACCGGCTCGGCTTTCTCGGACGTCAGCATCTTTCCGCGATCGCTGGTCACGAAGCGGATCGTTCGCAGCGGCAGGCGGGATCCCTGCCGCGCAATCGTCGAGTAGGCATCGGCCATTTCGATGGGAGGAATGCCCACCGCGCCCAGGATGATCGACGGGTTGTCTTCCAGTTCCGTGGCCACGCCGAGCGTGCGAGCCGTCTTGATGATCGGCTCGATTCCGCAGGCCAGCCCGATCCGCACGGAAGCGGAGTTCATCGACTGTTCGAGTGCTTCTCGCACGGTGACGGTGCCGTGGTAACCCTCGTCGTAATTGCGCGGCGACCAGTCGGGCGAGAAGCGGCGCTTGAGAACGAATCGCGTATCGCTGACCAGCGTGGCCGGCGTGATGTTCTGGCTCGAGAGGCTCGGCTCGAATGCCGTGAGAAAGACGAAAGGCTTGAAGAGCGAGCCGACCGAACGCTTCGCGAGGAGGGCCCGGTTAAACTGGCTCCGCTCGTAGTTCCGACCGCCGACCAGAGCCCGGATTTCACCCGTCGGGACGTCGACGACGATCACGACTCCCTCGAGCGGATTCTCACTGCGACGCAGTCGCTTGCTGCCCTTTTCGAGATTGAGCAGCCCGCTCTCGATCGTCTTCGCTGATGCGTCCTGCGCCGCAAGATCGATGGCGGTGTAGATCTGCAACCCGCGACCGCGCACATCCGTGATGCCGTAATCGCGCGACATTTCCTGAAGCACGCGATCGACATAGAACGGGATCGATCCCAGACCGCTCCGATCGCGGAACGGCTTCTTCGGCAACTCTTCGGCCTTCGCCGTGTCGTAGGTCGCCTGGTCGATCTTCTTCTGCTTGAGCATCAGGCCCAGCACGGTGTTCCTGCGCTGCAGAGCCTTCGCAGGGTTGCTGAACGGCGAGTAGTTGTTCGGACTGCGAACCATTCCGGCAATCAGCGCCGCCTGGCCCACGGTGATTTCGGAGACCGGCTTGCCGAAATAGAAACGCGCCGCTTCTCCCACGCCGACGATCGAGATGGAGCGATTGCGGCCGAGATAGATGTCGTTGAGGTACGCCTCGAGAATCTCGCGCTTCGAATACTTGGCGTCGAGCACCAGGGCCATGAAGGCCTCGACTACTTTGCGTCGCATCGTGCGTTCGCTGGTGAGGTAATAGTTCTTCACCAGCTGCTGCGTCAGCGTCGATCCACCCTCGGCGACGCCTCCTTTCTTCACGTTGCGGAACAGCGCCCTGGTGATGCCAAGCGGATCGACCCCGGGGTGATGCCAGAAGCGGACGTCCTCGGTGGCCACGACGGCCTCCTGAAGATGCTTCGGAACCTGGTCGAGGGTGATCGGACGGCGGTTCTCGAGCTGGTCACCCAGGACGGACGTCAGCAGTTCCGGTTCGAGCGCGGCGGTCTCCACCGGGCGGCTCTCCCGCAGCGAAACGACGGTCGCAATCTTCCCCGCTCCAAATGTGATCCGAAGTGCCTCGGACGGATACTGCCCGCTGGGATGACTGAAGCCACGCGTGAAGACATCCAGTCCGCCGTCGCTGTGCATCCACTCTCCTGCGGCGGCGATGCGCTTGACCTCCCGATAGCCGAGGCGGTCGAGCGTTTCGAGAAGATCGTCCTGGCTGAGGGCGGCCTCCGGACGGAGCACGGTCAGGTCGGCGTAGATGCGCGTTGGAAGCGAGAGCCTGCGCACCTCGAACCGGCCTACCGACTTTTTGTAGACGTACGCCCCGATCACCGCGACGAGGACGACGAAGGCGATCGTGGCGATCGAGAGCGCGCGGAAAATCTGTCCGCGCGTGAATGAAGGCAGCTTTGGCATCTGCATGTTTGAGAACTCTTACCCTGAACCGCAACGCAGCAGAGGTTCTGCCACGTTCACTGCCGAGTCCGCGTTGCGAGATCGCTGCCCGACCGAAAAGGCGAGAGGACCGAGGAACCCGAGGAACCCCGAGGAACTCCGAGGAACTGCCCCCGGTGGCATCGTCGTGGCACACTCCCTCGATCATGTGGAACGTCGAACCTTCCCGTCTCGGCCGTATCGTCGTCGCTCCATCGCTTCCAGAGGGAGCGGTCCTGTTTTACACCACCTCAGACTTTCGGGGGCGCCTCTCGGCGGAAATCGCTGCGGAGATCGCCTCGGTCGTCGCCGATCGACTCGGGCGCGCCAGCACGCTCAGCTCCTGCAACCAGGTGCACGGCGCCACGGTAGTCCGGGCTCCCGAGAATGCGGGATGGGAAGAGACCGATTCATGCGATGCGCTCTGGACCGACCAGTCCGGTCGCGCGCTCGCCATCAAGGTCGCGGACTGCCTGCCTGTGACGATCATCGAGTCGAAGCATCACCTGATCGCCAACATCCACGCAGGATGGCGTGGTGTGGTACAGCGCATTGTCGACGGCACCCTCGATCAGGTGACCCACTCGGGCGGATTCGAGGCAATCTCCGCAGTCGCATACCTGGGGCCCTCCATCCGGTCGTGCTGCTTCGAAGTCGGCGATGAGGTGGTGGCGCAACTCGATCAGGTCTACGGCGACATCGAACGATTCGTTGACCGGTCGGGCGTGAAGCCTCACGTCGACCTGGTGGCCATCATCCGTTCCGCCCTCATCGAACGTGGTGTCGATCCTTCCCGGATTCACGATTCCGGGATCTGCACTCGATGCGAGGGATCGCTCTTCCATTCGTTCCGTCGCGACCCTGAGGCCGGAGGAAGGAACCTCTCCATCGTGGCTCAATGAACCGCGGGAGATCCCGACGGTGACATGAGGGGCCACCTGAACCCTCGCACTTCATCCCTCGCTCCGCGCTACACTTCGAGACGTTTGCCGATCTCGACTTCTCCAACGCGCGACTCGCTGCGCGGGCTGCTGTTTGGTCTTGCCGCCTACGGATGGTGGGGCTTCGCGGCGATCTACTTCAAGATGGTTCACAGCGTGCCGCCGCTGGAGATCCTGGCGCATCGCATCGTCTGGTCGATCCTCATCCTGCTCGTCCTGATCGCTTTGCTGGGCCGCTGGCCTGAAGCGAAGGCGGTGCTTCGAAACCGCCGGGCCCTGCGACTTCTGACCCTGTCGACTCTACTCATCGCAGTGAACTGGTACACCTTCATCTGGGCCGTGACGCGCAATCACATGCTCGACGCCAGCCTTGGCTATTTCATCAACCCCCTCGTCAGCGTCGTCTTCGGATATGCGTTCTTCGGCGAGCGGCTGCGCATGTGGGAGCGCATCAGCGTGGGACTGGCGGCTCTCGCGGTCCTCTGGCTCGCGCTGGCAGCGGGCGTCGTGCCTTGGATTGCGCTCATTCTCGCCGTGAGCTTCGGCCTTTACGGCCTGGTGCGAAAACTGGCTGGCGTCCCCTCCATCGAAGGCCTCGCCGTCGAGACCGCGATCCTGCTTCCCGTTGCGGCAGCGTACCTGGCGTACCGCGCATACGACGGAACTACAGCGTTCGGCCACTCGATGCACATGAACCTCCTGCTGCTGGCGGCCGGCCCGGTGACGGCGCTTCCGCTGCTCTGGTTCGCGACGGCGGTGAGCGAACTGCGTCTCGCCACGGTCGGCCTCCTGCAGTACGTCTCGCCGAGCCTCCAGTTCGTGCTCGCCGTGGCGATCTATCACGAGCCGTTCGGCGGCACGCGACTGGTGGCGTTCGTCCTGATCTGGATCGCGGTCGCGATCTTCAGCATCTCCAACTTCGCGGCCTACCGTTCACGCTAGGATTCGGTGACCGGTGGCTCGCGAGCAGTGCGCTGCGGCGCACGGCGGGCGAGGACGCCCGCCAGCCTCTTTCGGTGAGGACCGCTGAACCTGTGGCTCGCAGGCGTCTCGCCTGTGCTGGACGGCGCCCGAGCCGGCCAGTGCCCTGTTGCAGATCGCGGCGACGTTGGCTCGTGCCGCGTGGGTTGCATGAGAGCAGTGCGCTGCGGCGCACGACGGGCGGGGACGCCCGCCAGCCTCTTTCTCGCGCGTGCTACCGCGCGCCTAGCGGAGTTCGCTGATGCGGGTCTTGAACTGCTCGCTCACGCTCAGGCCGCGCAGCAGCGATGCAGTTTTTTCGAATTCGACGACCATGCTGGCTACGGCCGACTCTCCGTTGCCGTTCATGATGCCGTCGAGTGCATGCAGAAAATGCCTCTCGATGGTCTTGTGCGCAGAGTCACCGATGAACTCCTCGGCGATCGCGCGGATCCTGGCAGCGAGATCGACTAGTTCGCTATTCTGTTCGTCAGGATTTCGTTCAGCTTTTTTTTTTAGCTGAACCAGTTCGCCGGTGATCATCCCGTAGAGGACCTTGGCGATCTCGAATGAGGAGATGTTGCCCTTCTTGCCGATTTCCGCGATCGAGCTGACTCCATCGATCTTCGTCACCAGCACCCATTCCTGCGGATTGAGCGTGACCTGCTCGTGACGGTTCTCGCGTGCCAGCAGTTCAGGCACCAGGTCGATTGAAGGGATCTTCTTCGACAGTACCCTCCACTCGTCGAGACGGCGGGCCGACTCCATGAGCAGGTTTGTGTTCGACTTGGTGATGGTCTGGCGGCTTCCCTCTTCACCCGGTGTGAACTGAAACTCACCCTGGTTCCAGATTGCCAGCGCGTAAATCGCTTCTTCGCCGGAAAGGTCGGCCACAGCGGCGTCGACCATCTGACCGTTCTTCAGGTAGATGTAGCCCAGTTCGTTGTCCCGGGTCAGCGTGAACTTTCCCGTCTTCCCCGACACACTCACCAGTTGGATGATGTCGGGTAAGGGCAACTCTTTGAGCGATCCCTGGAAGGCCAATATGACTCCGAACGCGAACGATTTCTATCAGATACCTACGGCCATGGGTGCTCTGCAAAAGACTGACCGGATGAGCGTGGCTTAGGTGCAGCGTAAACCACCCCCTACAGCGCGTCAAGACGATCTACCCCGGCAACGGGAACGTCTTCGATTGCGGTCAGCACCCACCAGCCGAATACAAACGAGGCCAGCAGTCCCGTGACGATTCGCAGGGTGTTCGTACTGGTCCGCAGGCCGGTGGCCTGAGTCAGTCCATCGATCGCCAGCGGAAGGGCGGCGAAAAGCATCGCGCGCCGCATGACGGTTTCCCGGAAGCGAGGGAGCGCGCGAAAGAGAATCAACCCGGCCAGCAGGCCCGCGTAAATTGCGGTACAGCGGGCACAGATCGGCATCACCGCGCCCCAGACCGTAAGGCAACGCGCAGGGATCCCATGGCAAAGAAGCCGGAACAGGAGGCGCCAGCGCTCCGAGGCTCCGTGGGAGATGGCCCAGGTGCACGCGAAGGCGGCGGTGAGGACGGCGATCGGAATCGCCGGCAGCACCGCCGCCGCAACTTTCGTGTCGCGCCTCACCTCTTCTCAGTCGAAAGGCGCCAGGCCTGTCCGAACCCGTGTCCCGCGACGACCATCGACCAGAACGCGGTGAAAATTACGCCGACGCAAAGCAACAGAATGCCGAGTTGCGAGGCAAAGTTCGCAATGATGTTGACCACAAAAGCCAGCAGGTAGTTCACGAAGTTGCTGCGGATGAAGTTCCAGATCTCCCCGAACTCGAACGCGGCTCCGAAACGCTGCATCACGATGGCGCGCAGCAGCGCCGCCGGGAGAAAGAACGACAGCGCCAGACTCAGCGGAATGATGATGCACCACACGCAACTCATCATCCCGCCGCCCAGGTTGCGCATCGCATCATTCCCGCTGTTCGCTGCCATGAGCGCGCCCGGAATGATGAACACCGCCGCGCCGATCATGACTGGCAGCATGTAGATCACGCCGATGCCGACGAGCCGCAGCCCTTCGCCAAAGTACTCGCCAAGGTCGTCCCATTCGGGCAGTGGATTCGGATGTCCGGCCACGACGTTGCGGACGAGTCTCGCTATATATCCGCCGAGAAAGAAGAATCCGACCAGCAGGAAGCAGAGCAGGTAGAAGAGTCCGCCGATCAGGATCTTCTTCAGCCAGTCCTTGTCATCGAACACGAACGTGAACGGTTTCACGAAATCGAACTGAGGTGTCGCTGGTGTCGCCGGACCCGACGGTGGGAGTGAGGGCGGACCGGCGGGCGGCGGCGGTGGAGGGGGCGGCGTGTACATTCCTTCGCTCATGCGGAAAAGTCTACACCTCCGATACCGGAAGAAATCTGGAACGTCCAACCTTTAGCTTGCCGGTGAGATACAGGATGGACCTGATGGCCGAGCCGCGGCAGCCTGCCGACGGCAACGGCGTAGCGATCGTGACTTCGATCGTGGTGCACCTCGTGCTGATCGTCGTGTTCCTTCGGCTCTGGAAGCCGGTCGCAGAGCCGAAAGAGAACGCGCCAATGACTCGCTACGTCGAGTTGATGCGTCAGCAGCCCCAGTTCACCGAGGCCCCGGGACGGAAATTGAAGACGGCTCCGCTCGACGCCCCGCTGTCGGACGGCAACCGTCGCGCCGCCACTCCCGATCCGAGCGGCCAGCAGCGGGTAGCGCGTCCTGGCGATGGCCAGGGATTGTTCACACCCGAAATGCGCTCAGGACGGCAACCGGAGCCTCAGCAGCAACCGCAGCAGAGTCCCTCCGCGCAAACGCCCGCTCAGGCTGCGTCGTCCCCATTTTCGCAAGGCGGGCAGTCGCGCCAGCAACCGCCGAAACAGCCGGAGAGCCGAGGCGTCGCGGCGGCTGCGGCTCCCGTCGACTGGCGTTCCGCCATCCGTCAGGCCAGCAGCAATCTTCCGGCGGGCAGCGACGCGCTCGATGCTCCCGGCGCTGGAGGTGGCGAGAAGGGATCCGCAGACGCCGGACCCCTTTCGTTCGAAAGCTCCTGGTTCGACTGGGGTGCCTACGCGCAGTCGATGGTCAGCAAGCTTCGCGTCAACTGGTACGCGAACATGCCGCAGATCATCCGGACCGGATTGAAAGGAGTGGTGACCATTCGCTTCACGATCCACCGCGACGGCAGCATCACGGACATCGAGACGCTGCAGACCTCGAACGTCCCCCCCTACGACTTCGCAGCCCGCAAGGCGATCGAGTTATCGTCCCCGCTCAATCCACTCCCGAAGGACTTCCCCAACGCCACCGAGCGGGTTACCTGCATGTTCTACTACAACATGGACGTGCCGAGCCGGCGCTGAAACGGTTCCTCGGAGGAACCGTTTAAGCAAACTCCAGCCGCATCCGCAATCGCATGTGTCCGACCAGCGCGCCGATCAGCGTTCCGACGCTGTTCCAGATGACATCATTGATGTCGACGACGCGCGATGGGAGGAAGTATTGCCACGCTTCGATTCCAATCGTGAACGAAAGGCCCAGCAGCAGCGTCAGCAGATAGGTCTGGGGCGTGGGCCGGTCGACGCTGTAGAGCGTGATGAAAAGCAGCATCGCCCACGGCACGAACAGCGCGATGTTGCCGATGATCGGCATCACGATCACGGCGAATATGTTGGTCGATACCGGGCGAGTCTCGGTTCGTTCCTTCAGGTCGCGGATGTCCTCGAACGGATGCGGCGACACCTTCGTGTAGCTTTTCCCGGAGGCACCGATCGTGACCAGCACAATGACGACCGTCATTGCGATCAGGAGAATCACCGTCACCGGCTTGCGTATGACAACTGTGGCCACACCGCGAGTCTACGTTGCCGCAGGTCCGCTGAGCTACGTGGTCTGCAGCGACGCAACTAAATCGTTGACCGCGGTCTCAGCAGAGGGGTAATGTAACCGCTTCCACCCAACTCTACCTTCCCCGGGAAACCGCTTAGCGACCGAAAAGGAGATCACTATGTCTCGTCGTCTTTCCGTCCTCGTTGCCACGATCTGCGCTCTCGTCCTCACCACCTCCGCACTCGCCCAGGAAAAGAAGGAACCAGGCAAAGCCATGGTTTCGATCTACCGGGTCGCTCCCGGCAAGCATCTCGACTTCCTGAAGTGGCAGGCTGCGCGCGAAGCGGTGAGCAAAGCAGCAGGCGTCGCCGCGGCGCAGTGGTACGTCCACACCGATGGCGACAGCTGGGACTACGTGAGCGTTGGTCCGATCACGAGCGCCGACCAGGACAAGAAGGTCGAAGAACTGGCCGCGAAAGCCGGCCTAAAGACCGGGTACGCCGCATCACTCGAGTTCCGTCAGTTCATCTCGCAACACACCGACACGATGACCATGGGTCCGCTCTCACCCGCCGACATCGTGGCCATGGTCAAGTGAGCGAGCAGGGGTCAGCGGTTAGAACCAGGCCGTGACCTGGATCAGCAATGGCACCTCTGGAGCGCCTTCGCGAGAAGGCGCTCTTTTTTATGCTCGTTCCGGGATTTCCAGTGGGTGAATCGAGGAAATCGAGGACAAGGAATTGAACGGCCATCCAGTGAACTACGTTTCCCGCAGACGCAGCGAGGTTTGACAGAGCTGGAGGCTCAAGCTTCCTTCTCCCCGTGGGAGAAGGTGGCGCCGCAGCGCCGGATGAGGGGTCGCACAAATGTAGATTGTCGACTCGAAGTCCACTGCCGTAACGGTGCCGCGCGCGGTGAGCCCTCCACGCCCCGGTGCTTCAAAACCTCGCGCTGGATCCAACCTGCTGTCGCGCCGCCCCTCATCCGGCGCGCCGCGCCCCCTTCTCCCGCGGGGAGAAGGGGGAGTCAATGTGCGGCGATCTCAGCCAAACCTTCTCTCAGTTCTGTCGACGACGGGAGAGTGGGGACGCATCAGTTCACCCACTGAAAACCCGGAAGGTCCCGCATCAGAGGCCGCTGTCTGCTGGCCAGGGTTTGACATCGCGTCTTGGCGGAGATGCATGTAACTCTTCCTCCCACGCTTCGAAAGGAGGAACCACCACGTACTGCGGCTGGCAGTAGCGACGGATGTACTGGGCAGCCCTGTGCTCGGCGTACTTCGCATTGACAGGCTCGCCCTGGTCGTTGAACTCGATGACGTTCGCGAAGATGGCAAACGCCCTCTCCATCAGGCTCGGTTCCTCCAGCATCACTTCCCGGTACTCGATGTCGTTGAGAAGGGGGAGTCCTGCTGAGCCGGTTGCAATCCAGTAGCTGAAGGTCCTCAGTGCGCCCGAGAAGGCGGGACTCAGCTGCGTGGGATAGGTCATGACATCGCTCCTCGCAAACCAGGACTTCGGATACGCAGCGAAAGTCTAGCATCGCTGCGCAACTCGCCGCATGATGAGCCCGGGGCAGGAGCGAGTTAGGCAAAGGAGGGATGCGCAGCTCGGGGCTACGCGCCCTCCCGCGGCCAGCTCCACGCGTACCAGGTAATCAAGGCTGTAAGCACAATTTCGATGCATCCCAGGAAGATGTAGAAGAACCACGCGCCTGGCATCGTCATCAGCATGATCAGCGTGTAGATCACGCCGAGGATGATGTTCATCCAGCGATTCACGCGGGGAATCAACACGAGGGAGAGGAACACCATCAAGGCGGGAATCGCCATGAGGAGTGACGTGCCGAGAAGGATTCCCTGGGTCGTCGGACCGAGAGGTCCCATCTTCCCGTCGAGCATTCCCTGCAATGTTCCAGGCTTGTGGAGGCCGAAGTAGTCTCCGTAGATGTAGCACAGCATCAGGGTCGCCCAGAGCGCAGACAGTTTCATCTTCACGTGAATTTTCATGTCATGAAGAACCGTCCCGGTTCCGTTGGATGAATTCATTCGATCTCCTTGCTCTGGTTCAGCAGCGGCGGAAGGGAAACGAACGTGCAGGTGCGACCGCCGCGAACCTGCTGAAGATACGGTATCCGGGTCGATGGGTTTCCGCACCCGGGTGGCGCAAACTCACGCGCCCGCGAGTGGCTGGCGGGCGTCCCCGCCCGTCGCGCGCCGCAGCGCGCTGCCCTGTCGAGAACTAGCGACGCTGGGAATTGCCACAGGGCACTGGCCGGCTCGACGCCGTCCAGCACTGGCGAGACGCCTGGCGAGACGCCCGGCGAGACGCCCGGCGAGACGCCCGCGAGCCATCGCTTCGCGGCTTCCATCACGCCGGTCACCCGAGAACAAACTCACGCTTGCCGGTACAATGAACTCCATCGCGACAGCCCGGGCGGTTGGCGACCACTTCTGATGAGCGAGCGCGTGATGCATGGCGAGTGGCGGGACGGCTGGCATGTCGTGCCGCTTCAGGTGCTGTTCCGCGACATCGACGCGTTCGGCCATGTGAACAACGCGGTCTTCCTCACCTACTTCGAATGGGGCCGGACTGCGTACTGGTTCGACCTGATGGACAAGTCGGGCGCCACCGACATCGGCTTCATCGTCGCCCGCGCAGAGTGCGACTTCCGGATGCAACTCGCCATGGAATCGATTCAGGTCGCGACGCGCATCTCTTCCATGCGCACCACGTCCATCGATTTCCAATGCGAGATCCGGAAGGACGACGGGCAGATTGCAGCTCAGGGAAAAGTCGTGGTCGTGCTGTTCGACTGGGTCACCAGGCAGAAGACTGCAATCACGGATGACCTGAAGGAACTGGTGAGGAAGTTTCAGACGGGAGGGTGAGAGCCATGTCTTCGCGTGTGTTCACACATCCGGCGCTTGCGCGTCAGCGCTTTCGTGAAATCGCAGCGCGTCCCGAAGCGACGCTCGACCTCGTCGAGGCTTCGCTGGTGATCGCGCTGGAGGATCAGCCGCTCATCGACATCGACCGCTATCTCCATCAGCTCGATCGCTGGTCGGACTGCGTGCGCGAGCGCCTCAATGGATCGAGCGACGTCGAGCGGATCGTCGAAGCGATCAACCAGGTGCTCTTCGCCGAGGAAGGGTTCCATGGCGAAGATGATGACTACTACGATCCGCGCAGCGCCCTCCTGAGCGAGCTGTTCGAGCGCCACTCCGGGCTGCCGATCACCCTGTCGATCCTGTACCTCGAACTTTCGCGCCGGATTGGAGCTGAAGCTACAGGGGTCGCCCTGCCCGGCCGCTTTCTCGTCAAATTCTCCGGGCTCTTCGGAGAAACCGTGGTCGATCCGTTCGACGGCGGATGCGTGCTGTCCACCGTGGAAATGCAGAAACTGCTCGACGTCATCTACGGAGGCGGAGTGAAGCTGCGCGAGCATCACCTTCGTTCCTGTTCCCGGAAAGAAATCCTTGCCCGCGAACTCGCCCAGCTGAAGGCGGCCTACCTGGCCCGCCGGGACCTGCCGCACGCTGCTGCGTCGATCGACCGGCTGCTGATCCTCGACGACCGGGATGCCGCTGAGGTGCGCGACCGCGCCGCCCTCGCCACGCAGATGCACGCATACGAGCAGGCCGTCGACTGGTTCGAGCGCTATCTCGAACTCGCCCCTCACGCGGAGGACCGTCACAGGATTCGCGAACGGGTCGAGTGGCTGAAGAGCTGGACCGATTCGAACTGAGCTGCCCCGGCGATCCGGTCGCGTGCCGATGCTCCCGGTGAGCGAGGCGTGACCGGCCAGCTGCTTCGATTCTGTTACACTTCGGCGCTCGTTCATCCTCTGTAGCGCGGAGCTGTTCCGGTGATCACCGGCTTCAACACCGATATAAAACAC
Source organism: Thermoanaerobaculia bacterium (assembly GCA_046590585.1). Lineage (GTDB taxonomy): Bacteria > Acidobacteriota > Thermoanaerobaculia > Gp7-AA8 > Gp7-AA8 > JBKJVD01. The sequence goes on from JBKJVD010000118.1 coordinate 13,040, forward strand.
AACGACAGGGTTTACCACATCCAGACCGAGGATAAGGGCACTGCAAACCCTTACATCGAATCACTGGTTTATGTGGGTGGCGAGATCCTCGCCTCGAAGAAGACCTCGTACGCGGAGCAGCTCAAGAGCGGCGTTGATGACAAGTTCATCGGCGGGCTGATGGAGCAGCAGCATCGGACCATGATCGCTGCGGTGAAGCGTGGCCGGCTCGATCAACCGGCCGATTCCACGAAAGCCGCCGGTCGGGTCGATTCACCAACCTTGTCAGACCTGATTCCTGCCGCCGCCGGTGAAGGCGAAGCGGGAGCGACCGCCTCTTCCGAGGAGAAGAGTCTCGACCAGGTCATCATCGACTACCTGGCATCCGAGGCGGAGAGCGAGCATCTCGAACTCTCGCTGCTGAACCAGTCCGAGTTTTTCGCGGGTGCGGCGGTGGAGATCCGGATCGCCACGCGGCGGAGTCTCTCGCAGAACCCGATTGCTGCAGCAGCCATCGAGGTCAAGGTGATTTCGACCGTCGAGCCACCGCGCGTGATCTTCCGCGGAAAGACCGCAGCGGACGGGACGACGGTTGTGCGCTGCACCATCCCGGCCTTCCGCGACGGAACGGCGGCAGTGATCATCTCCGCCCAGAGCCCGATCGGCAACGACGAGATCAAGCAGCTCGTGAAGCGGAAGAAATAATCGCCTCAGTCGTTTCGGGCGATTTTCCGACTCTGGCCGGGTCCCTGCATTACGCCGATTGCCCATGTTCCAAACCCGCGCCTCCCGCACCCTCCTGCTGCTCGCCGGAATCGTCGCGCTTCTCTACGCCACGACCGGACTGTTTCTCCCTTCGTCGCGCAAGCTGACGTTCGGAGTGGACAAGCACAGCGGCAACGTCCGCGTCGTCCAATCGATGGTGACATTCCTGCCGCCACATCAGTTCTACACGCTCTCGTTCGACAAGCGTGACGACGTGGCGCAGAAGGATGGACTGATCCGCATCCTCTCCAAGGAAGGGGTGCCGGTCACGATCAGCTACCGCCTCAAGTTCGGCATCGCGGCGGCACGTCTGCCAGACGCGCAGCGCCTCGTCAGCAACGGCTGGAACGCATGGCTGGGGGCCCGCGTGGGCGAGGCCGTGTCGGCGGTGACACGACAGGTGCCGATCGAAGAGCTGCTCTCGCCAACGTCGCAGTTCGCCGCCCGCAGGCACATCCTCAGAAAGACCGTGGCCGATCACCTGGCCAGCAGCGGGCTGAAGGTGACGGACTTTGCGATCTCCCGGATGGAGCCGGACCGCGACGAGTTGCTCCGTTACAAGCGGGGCGAGTTGCGACGTCAGGCGCGTGGCGTGGCCGGGCGCGTGGCAGTCATCGCCATCGACGGCGCCGACTGGGAACTGTTGTCGGAACTCTCGAACGATGGCCGGATTCCTAACCTGCGGGCCCTGATCCTTGGCGGCACGACCGCCTCGGTGCAGACCATCCAGCCAACGGTTTCTCCACTGCTCTGGACCACCGCTGCCACGGGGCTCGCGCCTGACCGTCACGGCGTCATCGATTTCATCGATCGCGGTGCCGGCGGACCGGTTACCGCCTACTCCCGCCGCGCTCCAGCACTGTGGGACATCGCCGAAGCCTTCGGCCGCACGTCGGCGGTGGTGAACTGGTGGACAGCCTGGCCACCGCAGCCAACTGCCACGGCGGTGTCCGGCGTCCCCGCAGAAAGCGTGAGTGCTGTGTACCCTCCCGAAATCGCCGCACGCGTCCGTGCGGTCTCGGTTCCCGAAACCACGATCGGCTACGCACAGGTTGGCCGCTTCCTCAACATCACGGCAGCCGAGTACCAGAACAGTCAAGGAGCTGCCGCTTCGGATCCCGTGCGGATGTTTCGCGGCCTGCTCTCCAAGACGTGGACCGATCACCGGGCCGCCATCGAAATCTATACGCAGCGCCGTCCGATCCTCACCATGATCTCGTACGAAGGGACGGATGAAGTCAATCACCTGTTCGGCGCCTACCACCCTCCATTCCGCGAAGGGGTGAGCGAGGAAAACTACCGGCGCTACTGGCCCGCGGTTGCCAACTACTATTCCGAGATCGACCGCCTGATCGGCGAATGGATGAACGTTCTCTCCGAAGATACGACCGTGATGATCGTCTCCGCTCACGGGTTCAAGTGGGGGAAAGTGCGGCCATACGCGCCACCCAACGGGCGTGCAGCACTGTCTGACCACCGCAATCCTGGGGTCTTCATCGCGTACGGAAATCATGTGGCTGCGTCCCGCGCCGCACACGCGATGTCGGTTTACGACCTGACGCCGTCCGCCCTTGCGATCCTCGGGCTGCCGCAATCCTCAGAGATGCCGGGACACGTGACCGAGTGGGCCTTCACCGACATCCATCCCATGAATTCAGTTCGTGTCATCAGCTACAGCGAATTCTTCAACGGCAGACCGATCAACTCCGAGCTGAAACTCGATCCGAAGCAGTATCAGCTCGCACTCCAGACAATCGGACACGTGGCTGACCCCACGCGCGGACTGACTCCTGTGTTCGAGGATCAGGAGGAGCGCCCCGCGATCGCCGCGGCGATCTCTCCGCAGCAATGGAGTTCCTACGCCTGGTACAACAACCAGGGGATTGCGCTGCGAGGACGAGGAAAGCTGAAGGAAGCGTCCGACATGCTCGAGAAGGCAATCCAGCTGAACCCCACGCACCCGACGGGGTATCTGAACCTGGCCATGGTTCTTTTCGACCGGCAGCAGTTCAGCGCGGCCGACGAGGTGTTCGTGAAGGCGATCGAGCGAGGATTGCCCAACGGAGATCGCTGGTTCGTCGACTTTGCGGCGCTCTATCGTGAAAAAGACATGACCAGCCGTGCCGTCTCGCTCCTGAATCGTGCACGAACGATTTATCCGCAGTCGTTCGCGATTTCCGCGAACCTCGGATCCGCACTGGCTGCAGCCAGCCGTTATACCGAAGCACAGCCTGAACTCGAACGAGCCCTGGGGATGCAACCTTCCTCGACGCTGGCGCTCAACAACCTCGGCGTCCTCTTCGCGAAGAAGAACGACCTTGCCCGCGCGCTCGACTTCTGGAACCGTTCGCTGACGATCGACGCGCGCCAGCCTGAAATCCGGGCTGCGGCCGCGGCCGCACAGAGCGCTCTGTAAGTTCCTCGGGGTTCCTCGGGGTTCCCTCGCCACCCAGCGGCTGGCGGGCGTCCCCGCCCGTCGTGCGCCGCAGCGCACTGCCCTGTCGAGAACTCGCGACGCTAGGAATTGCCCAGGGCAGGCCGTCTCGACGCCGTCCAGTGCGAGGAACTCGACCTCCTTCTCGGCGCGTCTGTCAATGTCGCGGGTCACTTGACGCTGCGACAGCTGGCACCTAAACTTCGCGCTCGTTGAGACAGAGTCTCATAAAGCCAGCAAGCCAGAGGTTGCGGACCAGGCCATCGTCATGCACAAGATCGAGAAAGAAACGAAACGATTCCAGGAGTTCCTGCAGGCGCAGGGGCTCAAGATGACCGGCGAACGAGGTGCGCTGGTGCGCGAGATTTTCTCGACCCACTATCACTTCGAGGCGGATGAGCTGCTTCTCAAGATGAAAGAGAAGAGCCTGAAGATCTCCCGTGCCACGGTGTATCGCACCCTCGAACTGCTGGTGAAGTCGGGTCTCGTCCGTCGCGTGCACCTCGGAGAAGACCACTATCACTACGAGCACGTCACCGGCGACTCGCATCACGACCATCTCATCTGTACCACTTGCGGCGACGTCATCGAGTTCCACGACGAAATGCTCGAGCAGCGTCAGCGCGACATCTGCGAGAGGAAGAAGTTCACTCCCACCTTCCACAACCTGCAGATTCTCGGCATCTGCAACGACTGCCGGAAGCGGGGCGAGACGCCCGACTCGCCCGACCGGGTCAAGATGATCCAGCCGACCCGCCTGCGAAAGTAGAAGACGACCTCAGTGGAAAACTCGATGATTCGAACCGCTGCTCTCCTCATCGCGACACTGATCGCCCCCCAGATGCCGGCTGCTGTGGTGAACAGGGCTGAATACCTCATGGGAACGGTCTGCGAGATCGCCGTCCCGGAGTCGGTTGCGTCGCAGAAGCAGGCAGAGGCGGCTTTCCGTGAGGCTGCGCGTGTGGAGGCACTTCTCAGTACGTGGCGTCGCGACAGCGAGCTGTCGCGAGTCAATCGCGGCGAGGCAACCACGGTGTCGCCGGAACTGGCGGAGCTGCTCACGGACGCAATGCAATTAAGCGGAACGACTGGCGGGACCTTCACTCTCCTGGCACGGCCGCTGATCGATCTCTGGCGCACGCGGGCCGAAGGAACAATCCCGCCTGACGCAGCGATCCGTGCCGCGCTCCGCAAAGTCTCCATGGACAACATTACGATCGACGGCCCGCGCATCACGCTGCGGGAAGGCGCTGCCATCGAAGAGGGTGGATTCGGCAAGGGCTACGCGCTCGACCGGATGATCGCCCTGCTTCCGTCGCCGGCGATGATCGACCTCGGCGGACAGGTGATCGTACGCGGAACTCTTCGCGTCGAGATCGCCGATCCGGAACGACTGCGTGCCTCCGTCGTTCC
>JBKJVD010000138.1:0-2568 GCA_046590585.1 Thermoanaerobaculia bacterium
AGAATGGCGGAGTCGCTGGCCCGGTCTCTGGACTGCGGCAACTTCAGTTGCCGCTTTTGCGGCAAGGTTCACAATCTTGCTACGGGCCGCGACCGCGCTGAGCGCGCTGAGAGAAAGCGGCCACTGAAGTGCCGCGGTCCAGAACAGGTCACGGGGCGGAGCTCTGCGGGCACTCAGGTCGTGCGTTTCTCGCTGTAATACCTCGTCGCCGCTTTCCCGACAGCGCGCATGGAGAGGTAATTGACGGAGGCTCCGGCAACGGTTCCGAGGATGGGGGCAAGCTTAGGAAGCCGCCGCGTGAGGAAGCGGCCGAAGATCTTCCGGGCGATTTTCTTCGCGGCAGCCTTCTCGAGACCCGCGGCCAGAAGGGCGCGGACTCCCAGACGTCCGGCGGAGGCTCCTGTGGCGACGGCCAGGGTAGCCAGCACTTCCTTGAAGCGTTCGCGCATGTTCGGCTTCTCGTCGTAGAGAAAGGCGATGGAGAGGATGAGACGGCTCTGCTGGCGCACGAGGTTGAAGATGTCTGGGGCCATCGCGAGGATCGCCAGCGGCCCCCCTGCCACGCCGGCTGCGGCGCCGACCCCGGCCACCCTGCGCGCCGCCTTCTTTGACAGGTAATCCGCCAGTTGCGCCGGCGACATATCCGGCTTCGCCGCCTCGAGAGCCTGCACCTCAGTCATGATCGACTCCTGGTCGATCTCGCTGAAAAGACGCTCGAGCAGAGTGTAGAAGCGGCCGTCCTCAGATTTTTTCTCCATAGCAGGCTCGTGGTGCAAAGGTCTTTCCATGAGGTCGCCTCGGTAGGCGGGGATCGCGCACCGGGGAGCGTTTCTCGCGATGACGTTATTCAGGTTTATGACTGAACTCTTAATAACGGGTTCCACTATTCAGGGTAGAGCCGTTGATCGCTAGAGCGGCCTTCCCTCCGCCTGATCGCACAGATTTCGCTAGACTAGGGGTTATGGAATATCAGGATCTGCTCACGATCGACCCGGGGCGGCGTGGCGGAAAGCCCTGCATCCGCGATCTCCGCATCACGGTCTACGATGTTCTCGAGTATCTCGCCTCGGGGATGTCTGAAGACGAGATCCTCGCTGACTTTCCGGAGCTCACACGCGATGACATACGCGCGTCGCTGGCCTTCGCCGCGGACCGTGAACGAAAGCTGACGAAAGTTTCGGCGTGAAGCTTCTACTCGATGAGAACCTTTCACGGCGTCTTTGCGAACGCCTCGTCGACATTTTCCCGGACATCGACCATGTGTGGCGCCTGGGTTTGTCCCAGGCATCCGACGCCGCGGTTTGGGACTACGCAAAACTTCACGACCTGGTCATTGCATCAAAGGACTCCGATTTTCATCAGCGAAGCTTCCTCGAGGGTGCGCCTCCGAAGGTCGTCTGGATTCGTACCGGGAACTGCACGACTGAGGAGATCGAAGATCTTCTCCACCGCCACAGCGTCGCTATCCTGAGATTCAGCGAAGATCCAGAAGCAGCGTTTCTCGAACTCGGTTAGGCACCTCTCGCCGTTCCGCGATTCGAGCGGCATTTCGATCCTCAACGATCTCAGGATCGCAACGCTTTGCCTGAAACACGACTTGCCACTGCTCACGAACGATCGAGACGTCGACCGGATCGAAGGCCTCTCACTGTTACGGCCCTGAGGCGCTCCTTCCTGAACGCATCGGATCGTGCGTGGCGAGAACTGCTCCTCCCCGCGACCGCGCGTCTCCTGCAGAACGCTGTCAGAAGGACGGCGATTGTTATACTTGCAAGCGTGCAATCTGATCTCAGCGATCGAATCACCGTGAACCCGGCGCAGTGCGGCGGTCGCCCCTGCATCCGCGGGATGCGCATCCGGGTATCGGACGTTCTCGATCTCCTGGCGAGCGGGCTGTCCCCGCAGGACGTCGTCGACGAGTTGCCCGATCTCGAGTTGGACGATGTAGCGGCTGCGTTGAAGTTCGCGTCGCGGTGGGTTGACCATCCAGTGCTGGTCGCGTGAGCGTCTGGATCGATGCGCAGATCTCGCCAATGATCGCCCAGTGGCTTCGGACCGAACTCCAGATCGACGCCGTTGCAATTCGAGACGTCGGACTGCGTGACGCAGAGGACGCCGCGATCTTTTTCGAAGCGAGAGGCGCGAAGGCAGTCGTGATGACGAAAGACGCGGACTTCGTCCTGCTGCTGTCACAACACGGGCCGCCACCGTGCGTGATCTGGATCCGGAGCGGGAACACATCCAACGCGCATCTTCGATCGCTCCTCAAAGAGACGGCACAGGAAGCTCTCCGCCTCATCGATCAAGGTGAGGAACTCGTCACCATCGGTGACGTTCGCGCGTAAACAGAGGTAGGGCCCCACCACGGCGAACAGAAGCTTCGACGCGCAACGACCGCCGGAGTCGCCGCCGCCGAGCGTTACTTCGAGTGACGACCTACAATCCATTGGACTGGGTTCGGGAGACATGGCAATGAGTCACGATCAGAGGACGCTAGGCGAGATTCGGGACGTTGGCTTGCGAGCCCTCGAAGATGCACTCGGTACGGCCGACTTCATCCGGTTTCTC
>JBKJVD010000158.1:0-5782 GCA_046590585.1 Thermoanaerobaculia bacterium
GCCCAGCCGACATAGCCGCCACCGTACATCCAGTAAACCCACGCCGGCGAGTACCCTGATCCGGGCAACCACACCCACCCATAGGCCGGCTCATAGGCCCAGCGTCCGTAGTGGTACGGCAGCCATCCCCAGGGCTCGTATGAGACCCACGTCAGGCTTCCGGAACCGGCTCGGGTCCACTCCCCGTAGTGATACGGACGCCAGCCGGCGCTGACGACAGGACGCCACACCCATCCGCCGTACGAACCTGCGTAGACCCAGCTTCCGTGATCGCGCAGCTCGCTATCATAGTGCGAGAAACGCCCATCCAGATACTTGCTGTCGCCATCGTCATCGAAGCGTTCCACTCGGCGGACGAACCAACGCTCGAAGTCGTCCGCGGACGCGCGCGGGGAAGCCGCGAGTGCATAGAGGCCGCGATCGTCCACATTCGCCGACTCGCCTTCACGGAGTCGCGTGCGGCGGGCCGGTGTCCGGACTTCGATCTGTCCATCGAACACCGTGATCCGTTCGCGGCCGCGCTCGTCGGTTTCGATGGCGAACATGGAACTGCTGGATGCGACGTAGCTCGCGCTCCTCGTGTCGACACGCAGCGGATCGCCATCATCATCGACGCGGACCATCATCTTTCCGTAGCGGAGATCGAGCAGCGTCGAATCAGAGGCTCCCTCGTACGTTCCGAGAACCGACCGGAAACGGACGGAAGTCGTCCGGTCGAGCGCGATGATGTTGCCATCTGCCAGCCGGATCTCGGAGCGTCCGCGGCGGTTGGTCACCACCTCGTCTCCTGGATACACCGGCAGGTTCACTCGCGCCTCGAGTTCGCGACCGTCGTCTCCCTGAAGGACGAGCGTGCCTCCGTCGTCATACGAGAAATACGACTGGTGGCGATTCTCTGCCAGCATCGGAAGCGCGAATATGAGAAGAGTCGTGGCGAGCCATGCTGGACGTTTCATGATTTCTCTCCTGCAGCCGCCCAGCGCTTCTGCGTTCCACATGCCACGCACGGATGAGTATTCCGCTAGCGTTTTCAGTGGTTTATCGGGGACCGTACCGTAACCGATGACGGCCAGTGTCCTCTGCCGATGAAGAAGCGTCCTCGATATCGGACTGAGGCCGGTCAGGTTCCAATCGAGAGACGATCGGCGAGGATCCGCGGCAGTCCGGCACGGAGGATCGACTCCTGCGTGGCTGCGATGTCGTACTCGACGCGGAAAAACTGGACCGTGTACTTATCCGTGTCGACGATGGCAAACGAAGCGAGCGGATTGCGATCGCGGGGCTGTCCCACGGAGCCTGGATTGATCAGGTATCGATTCCTGCGGTCGAGTCGCAGCAGCGCCTCACCACGCACAGCCATCCCGGAAACCCGTCCCTCGGGATCGACCGAGAAAACGACCGGAAGGTGAGTGTGTCCATAAAGAATCCACGGCGCGTCGTAACGTGCGAGTACCCGCGCGGCGTGGTACTCGGTGAAGATGTATTCGTCTTCGTCGGCGGGTGAACCGTGACAGAGGACTACCTCCTGGTGTGCCACCGGCCCCACCGGGAGGTCGTGAAGAAAATTACGATTGGGGGCGCTGAGCCGCTCCCTCGTCCAGAGAGCCGCGTAGCGCGCTGCGTGGTTGAATCCCGATCCGTCTTCGAATCCTGCGGCGACTCGATCATGGTTGCCGCGGATGTAGTGCTTCGGTCCCTTGAGACGGCGGACGATGTCGAGCACCTGATTCGGCTGCGCGCCGTATCCGACGAAGTCGCCCAGGCAGATTGTGGTGTCGTACTTCTTCCGGCGCACGCGCGCCAGTGCCGAACGCAAGGCCTCCAGGTTGGAATGGAGGTCGCTGATCACGAGCGCTCTCATGCCCGCCTCCAGGCTGCCCTGCGCGCGGTCTCGAGAAATGGCTTCGGAAGTTCCAGCATGAGGCGCTCCACGATCTCCTGGGGTGTTTCGTCCTCCCGGATCTCGATCGTCGAATCACCCATCCTGTAGTAGCGGATTCGGTTGGCGTACAACTCGTGGGTTGCTATGTCATCGCGGAACAGCGGTCGATCATCCGCCTTCAACCCCGCCCTGACGCGCAGCAGCGCGTACGGCGCTGATAGATACACGGAGTAGCCTTCCGACTTGATGAACTGGATGTTCTCGTCGAAGGTGAACGTGCCTCCCCCCGTGGCGATCACACCGTGATCGAGCAGGCGGGTCGATCGAAGCAGATCGCGCTCCCGCTTGCGGAAGTATGGTTCGCCTTTCTGCTCGAACAGATCCTTGATGGAAAGCTTCTCGGCTGATTCGATCAACTCGTCGAGATCGAAGAACGGGATTTCCATGCGGCTCGCCAGTTCGCGTCCGACCGTTGTTTTTCCGGCACCCATGAAGCCGACCAGGTAGATTTTCATTAGCGAGGGTGACAGCGTACCGGAAGGACGACGAACGCTCAAATCGAGCGGGGGAGATCGAACGTCTCCATGAAGCGTGTGGAGAAGTCTCCCTTGATGAAAGCCTCATTGTTGAGGATGGCGCGATGCAGTGGAATCGTCGTCTTTACGCCCTCGATCACGAACTGTTCGAGAGCTCGCCTGCCTCGAGCCATTGCTTCAGCCCGGTCTCGCCCGCGAACGATCAGCTTGGCAATGAGTGAGTCGTAGTGGGGCGGGATGACGTAGTCGCGGTACGCAGCGGTGTCGACGCGCACACCCGGGCCACCAGGCAGGTGGAACTCGCGCAACTTGCCCGGATTCGGCGCAAAGGTGTGAGGATCCTCAGCATTGACGCGGAACTCGATGGCATGGCCGCGCGCCCGGAAAGGTCCTTCAGGAACGGAGAGCTTCTCGCCGGATGCGACGCGTAACTGCTCCTTCAACAGGTCGATGCCGGTCACTTCCTCGGTCACCGGATGCTCAACCTGGATCCGCGTATTCATCTCCATGAAATAGAACTTACCGTCCTGAAAAAGGAATTCGATCGTTCCAGCGTTCACGTAGTTCACGGCCTTGCACAGACTGATGGCAGCTTCGCTCATCGCGCTTCGCATCTCATCCGTGATTGCGACCGATGGAGATTCCTCAATCAGTTTCTGGTGCCTGCGCTGAATCGAGCACTCCCGCTCACCGAGCGATACGACGCGCCCGAACTGGTCGCCGAACACCTGAATCTCGATGTGACGCGGACGCTCCAGATACTTCTCGAGGTAGACGTCGGCGACACCGAATGCGCGCTCCGCTTCACTCCGCGCCGTCTCGTACGCATTCTGCAGATCCTCGGGGTTCCAGCAGATGCGCATCCCGCGCCCACCGCCGCCGGCGGAAGCCTTCAGGATGACTGGGAAACCGATCGACCGGGCAACCTCCATGGCTTCGGCAATCGTACGGACCGGCCCGTCGCTTCCCGGAACGATCGGAACGCCAGCACGCTTCGCCGTCTCGCGAGCCCTCGACTTGTCTCCCATCTGCCGGATCGCTTCCGCAGGCGGCCCGATGAAAATCAAGCCGCACTCGGTGACGATTTCGGCGAAATGAGGATTTTCTGACAGGAAGCCGTAACCCGGATGGATCGCGTCCGCTCCCGTGATCTCAGCGGCTGCGATGATGCTGGAGGTGTTGAGATAGCTCTGCCGCGACATGGCCGGTCCGATGCAGACGTCCTCGTCCGCATACCGGACGTGAAGAGCATCGCGATCGGCCTCGGAATGGACGGCGACCGTCTTGATCCCGAGCTCTTTGCATGCGGCGATGATGCGGAGAGCAATCTCCCCGCGATTTGCGATCAGGACTTTGGAAATCATTCTATTGATGGTTTCTATCGCGCGAAGTCAGGTGAAACGCCCAGCATTGTTCACGCCAGACGTTGCGAACCTAAATGCAAGAGATCAGAGGCGCACCGCGAACAGCTTCTCGCCATACTCGATCGGCTGGCCATTCTGGGGGTAGATTTTCATGATCGTACCCTCGACTTCAGATTCGATCTCGTTCATCAGCTTCATCGCCTCGACGATGCAGAGAACCTTACCCTTCGTGACCTTGTCGCCCACGTTGGAGAAAAACTCCGACTCCGGATTCGGCGACCGGTAGAACGTCCCGACAATCGGCGACGTAATGATGTGCAATCCGATCTCCGACTCTTCCTCTACGCGCCTGGCATTCTCTGCGGTTTGTGCCGGAGTCTCCGGCACAGGCGCCGGAAGGGCCGTCAGAGGAATCGTATTCAGCATTGGCGCGTCATTCCGCTGCTCACCCATGTAGGAATGAATCACCTGCGGCTGCGCCTGTTTCGCTTCAATGCGGATCCGGGTGCCAGCCTGCTCGATCTCGAGGCCGGCCAGTCCGCGGTCCGCGACCTTGTCGATCAGTTCAAGAATGTCTTTCAGTTTCAAATGGAACCTCAGGAGAGCTCGTCGCGCAGCAGATGCCGCGCCTTGGCCAGCTCGAATCTCGCCCGTCCGTAATTGCCGCCCGGCTCGAGCACGAGAAGAATGTAGTACTCATTGGTCACTGCCGAAAGCATCGTGATGTACTTCTCCGTCACGAGCGAGAACTGCTGCACCTCGCCGGTGTCGAGATCAGTACTGGAAAGCCGGATCGACTTCACGAAACCACCAAACTCCGCCCCGAGGACATCCAGTTGCACGCCACCCGGGTTGACCGAGTCGATGGCAATGCCGTTGAGGTCCATGAGACTGATCGCCATGGTTCCCGATACACGCTGTCTAATGTCTTCGAGCACCCGTCTAAACACGCCCCACCTCACTTCGCTCGATCCTGGCCAGCCATGACCGGAGTCGGGCGACTTTGCCCTCGCGCGAACTCATCGCGGGTCCCTGTACCCCGGGCGACGCCAGACGCTCCAGCTTCTCTGCAATGTCGGTGTTGTCCGGTTCCTTCTGCAGGATGTTCTCGTAGATGCGGCGGGCTTGATCTGTCAGACCCTGCTGAGCGTAGAGATCACCCATCGTCGGTGTATTGATCAGATCCTCGGGCGCTGGCGGTTCAGAATCCGACACATCGTCCACCGCCGATTCATCGTCCCAGGTCTGGGCTGCGTCCTGCGGAGGTTCATCCCCCCACGGCTCGTCCAGTTCCGCCGGCTGCGGTGCCTCATCAATCTGGAAACCAGCCGGAGCCTCGATCGCCACCGCGTCCGCCGAATAGTTTCCGGCGAGCGGCTCCTCGAACGGGCTCTCCTCGTGGGTGGCCCTCATCGGTACGGAATCGCCTGTTGCGTCCGAAGGCGCGAACTTGAACGGCCCCGATTCCTCTCCAAACACATTGCCCGAACTGAACGGGCTGCCTGCCGCAACTACGGAAGGCGCCGTTTCGATCGGTGGCTCGAACGCCGGCGGTGTGTCGTCGATCACGTCTGTGGCTGGCGCGAAGGTCTCCGCAGCAGCAATAGAGGCCGACTCCTCAGGTTCCTCGTCCGGAGGTGATACAGAAAGCGGAATCGCGGGGGCATTGATCTCACGATCGAGTCGTTCGACCATCCCCTTGAACTCCTCGTCGCCAGGAAGCAGGGCAACGACGAGCTTGTACTTCTTGATCGCTTCGATCTTTTCGCCCAGCCCCATGTAGGCGTCGCCGAGGAGCCGAGCGGCAACCACGTTGCCTTGATCGAGTTGGAGAGCCTTGGTCAATGCTTCGACCGCCTCCCCATTCTTTTCCAGGTCATGAAGGACCCGGCCGAGACTCACCCACCCGGAGAGGTACGTCGGATGGTGAGTCAGGCCCAGCCTCAGGACCTGCTCGGCCTCCGCAGACTGCCCTACTTTCCGCAGCTCTTCAGCCAGAG
>JBKJVD010000114.1:0-7134 GCA_046590585.1 Thermoanaerobaculia bacterium
GCTTGTTGGCGCCGAAGATGATCACTACGATCAGGAGAATGAGGGCGAGTTCGCCGAAACCAAGTCCAAACATTGAGGGCCTCCGATGGCTGCGCGGTCCACGACCCCACCGCCATGCGTTTGAACAGTGTAGTACGGACCGTGGGTTAAGGCAGAAGGCAGAAGCCGGAAACCAGAAACCAGAAGGCAGAAGGCAGAAATCAAGAAAAGCTGGGAGCGGAGGGGCGGCATAACGGTGGGTGTGGGGGCGTTTAACGCTTTTCCAGGGGTCGGCTCTCCGCACGCAGCCATGCCGCATTAGACTCCGCTCCGCACGACATGATCGATCTCTCAGGACTCAATCCGCCGCAGCGTGAAGCCGCGACCCATGGCGAAGGCCCGCTGCTCGTGCTCGCGGGCGCCGGGTCGGGGAAGACACGGGTCATCACGTACAGGATTGGCTACCTCATCGGTGAGCTCGCCGTTCACCCGTCGAACATCCTTGCCGTGACGTTCACGAACAAGGCGGCGAAAGAGATGCTCGAACGCGTCAAGCGCCTGGTGCCGAACGTCGGCGCCCATCCCTGGATCGGCACGTTCCATTCGACGTCGCTCAGGATGCTCCGGCGCCACGCTGACCGTCTCGGTTTCACCAAGTCGTTCGCCGTCTACGACACGTCGGATCAGATCACGCTGATCAAGCGCTGCATGCGCGAGCTGAACATGAATGACGAGGCATTTCCGCCTCGTTCGATCCTGACGCGGATTTCGAACGCGAAGAATGAACTGATCGGACCCGCCGAGTACGAGAAGCACAATCTCGACTTCTTCGGCACCCGTGTCGCGGAGGTTTACCGCCTCTACCAGAAGCGCCTCAAAGAGTTCGACGCCATGGACTTCGATGACCTCATCGGAAACTACGTCCAGCTCATCGAGAAGAACGAAGACATCCGCGACGAGATTCATCGAAATTTTCAGCACCTGCTGATCGACGAGTATCAGGACACGAACCGGGCCCAGTACCTCCTGATCAAGGCGCTGACGGGACCGAAGGGGAATGTCGTCGCGGTTGGTGACGAGGACCAGTCGATCTACCGGTTCCGCGGCGCCGACATCAACAACATCCTGAACTTCGAGCGCGACTTTCCCGGCGCGCGCGTCGTCAAGCTCGAGGAGAATTACCGCTCCACCGGCAACATCCTCGACGCCGCCACGGGCGTGGTTTCACACAACGTAGCTCGCAAGGGAAAGACCCTGTTCACGCAGGGTGGAAAGGGCGACTCCGTTCGCGTCGTCACCTGCGGCAACGAGCGCGAAGAGGCGCAGTTCGTCATCTCGAAGATCAACAACATGCGCGGGCCGCTCAAGCTGTCCGACTTCGCGATCCTCTTCCGGACCAACGCGCAGTCGCGGCCGTTTGAAGAAGAACTGCTGCGGGCGAATCTTCCCTACTCGGTCGTCGGCGGTGTGAAGTTCTACGAACGTGCCGAGATCAAGGACATCCTGTCGTACCTGCGTTTGACGACGCGGCCTCACGACACGCCGTCGATCGAGCGGGTGATCAACGTCCCGTCGCGCGGGATCGGCGACACCACGATCAACGCGCTCGCCGAGAACGCCGCTGCGAAGGACATCTCGCTCTGGACAGTGCTGGAGGGGGAACTCGAGTTCCTGCCGGCGCGCGCTGCGAAAGCCGTCCGGGAGTTCCGGGAGATCGTTCACGACCTGCAGCGCGCCGCAGCCAGTCCGCTGCCTGAGTTTCTCGACTACGTCCTGCTGCGGACCGGCTATCGGCGGATGCTCGCGGAGTCGCGCGACCTGCAGGATGAAACGCGCCTGCAGAACCTCGAGGAACTGGTGAACTCCGCAGCGGAATTCTGCCAGAACAACGAGTCAGCCACGCTTGCCGAGTATCTCGACTCCGTCACGCTGATGTCGGACCTCGACAAGTACGAGGCGCAGAAAGGCGTCACGCTGATGACGCTGCACGCAGCCAAGGGACTCGAATTCAAGATCGTATTCCTCGGCGGGATGGAAGAGGGAATCCTGCCGCACGCCAACTCCCTGGAAAAATCGGATGACCTCGAGGAAGAGCGCCGCCTCTGCTACGTCGGGATGACGCGGGCGCGCGAGCAACTGTTCCTCTCTCACGCCTACGAGCGTCGCGTGCATGGCCGTTTCCGCGAGCAGAGCCCGTCGCCGTTCCTGACCGAGATCCCCGAGGCGGCTACCGAGCAGATTCGCCTGGGCGGGGCATCGCAGTCGTCGGGATCGTGGCGCGACCGTCCGTTGAACAGCGGCTCCGGAGAACGTTACGAACGCGGCGGCTATCAGCGCGATGGAGGCCAACAGTACGGGGAGCGCTCCTCGGAATCGTGGAGAACGAACAACACGAGCAACCGTCCGACGACTTCAGCGCGACCGGGAACGACGCGCCCTCCTGTCGCTCGTCCCGCAGTCTCCGCACCGCGGCCCCAGCCAAAGCCCGCCTCGCGGCCGAACGAATCGGTCAACAGCCTCTTCTCATTCTTCGGCGATCCAGCACCGGCAGAGAGCGCGAAGCCAGCACCGGCGAGCCGTCCGGAGTCGCAGCCTTCGCACGCCGTGCAGTTCGATCCGTCGGCGATCCGCGCGGTGTCGACGAAGCCGGTCGACGTCGGCGGATCGTACCGGCGCGGCCAGCGCATCCGTCACGATCAGTTCGGCGAGGGGACGATCCTGACGATGGAAGGGAGCGGACCCGACGCCAAGCTCACGGTCTACTTCGAGCGCGCCGGATCAAAGAAGTTCATCGCGAAGTTCGCGAAGCTGACGAAGCTGAACTGATTCGAGGGGTCAGGGGGGAGCGGTCAGCGGTCAGGGGCGGATCTTTCAGTTGCGTCTTGTGGATCGGAGGCGGCCGGTGGTGGGTGATCCATCGAGCGCGCTGCGAATGAAGATGCGGGCCACGCCGCCGAACGGGCTGCCGGGCTCCGTGATGCGCGCGTAGGCAAACAGTGGCTGGCCTGACTGGAAGGTGACCGAGGGGTCGTAAGCGTTCATCGCCACGGCCCAGGGTGACGGGTCTGAGGCGTTCCCAAGGGAATCCGTGCGCAAGGCTACGACGGCCGGCAGGTCGTTGATCCGCTGACTCCACGCGATGACGAATTGTCCTGGCGTCGCCGCAGTCGCGACGTCGGCGATTGAGGGTGCGAGGGCGTCCGCGGTGCACGAGAGGGTGCGCGGCTCCGGCGCGAGCGGAACTCCGGTCGCCTGCAGGACGAGCGAGCGAACGCAGTTCGAATCGGTTGCCTGCGCCCAGGCGAGTAGCAACGACGTCCCGTCAAAGGCTGCCGAGAGCGAAGTTGCGTACCCGGCGCTCTGATGAAGCAACTGACTCTCGACGGCGTCGAGGACGACACCAGTTCTGGTTACGAGACTGCGATAAATCAATGTGACGGGCGGCGGGACCGGCCCAACGTAAATGTCATGTAGCGGATCTTCGATCCAGGTCACGACGTACATCGATCCGGTCCAGACGGCTTGCGGGAAGTAACGACGACCGTAGCGCGGCTGCACCTGTCGGGACACCACGATTGGCGGACTGTCGACGAGAGTTCCTGTGGCAGCGATGACTCTCGCGGCATGAATCTGCAGGTCACCGCCGGTCCAGGCGAGGAAGAACTGCTCGCCGTCGCTGGTGATCGAGAGGGCGTGACGTTTGTCGCGAATTGCGGCGGTGGTCTCGCGGGCGATCTCGATCGGCGACTCGTAGTAGATGAATCCTTCACTGGACATGCGCCGCGCGACGATGCGAAAGCCCGTGGCGTTTTCCTCGACCCAGGCGACGAGTGCGATGTTGCCAGCGACCGAGATAGCCGGATCGCGGTTTGCCGTCGATCCCGGAGCGAACAGCATCGGATAGGGCGCGGCCGCACCATCGGGAAAGTAGGAGCCGGAGATGCTGGCGTAATTCTCATTCTCCGCCCACACGGTCATGAGTCCATTTCCGAGACGGGTCGTCGAGGGAGTGCGTTGCACTCTCGCGCTGCGGGTCACGATGATCGTGCTGCGTTCGGTGGTCTGCGCGAACTGGTCGAAGGAATCGACGACACGCGCAACGAGGTCGGTCGAGGCGGCAGAGTGCGCCTTCGTGTTCCAGACCGCAATCGAACGCGAACCGTTCAGCGCGAACTCGGCTGCACTGAACCCGGAGCCGATCCTCACAGGGGTCGGATCGAGAATGCTTCCGTTGCGTGAAACGCGAACTGTGAGCAGGTCGGGAACGCCGGACGTCGTTGCGGCCGGTATGGCCGTCCAGGAGAGAACGAAGTTTTTTCCGTCCCAGCCGACGGAAACTGGAGAGGTTCTGAACCTCTCGGTCGAGCTGAAGAATTCAATCCTCGGACCGACGCCTGACCCGGTCACGATCATGAACTCGTACTTGACCTTCGAGGTTGCAGGAACGAATGAGGACCATGCGATCAGCGTCGCACTTCCGGAACTTGCCGCGCCGAGTCCGCCCTGGTCGCCGTCGTAGTTGAGAAGGGTCCTGAACTCGCTCGAGCTGCTGCGGACGATCCTCTCGAAGATCGAGGAAACGCATACGGAGTTCGCACAGCTAAGGCCGTTGCCGATCAGCCGGTAGTCAGTCCCGTCGACCAGGACCGTGACATCCGGTCCGCTCCCGACCACGTTGCGGATCACCTCACCAGAGAACGTGAGTAACGTAGCGATGTTCGTTGCAGATGAATTCGATCGGGTGATCAGCAGGAGGTCCGTTCCGTTCGAGGCGAGACCGTAGATGTCGGTGTCGGGGAATGGGAGCAGTCTGCGCGGCTCATTCGGTCTTCCGTCACTGCCGAGGCGCTGCAACCAGGTGTCAGTCCGCCAGTTGGCGATCTCGGCCGAGTAGACGACCATTGCACCCCCGGGGACCGAGACGATCCTGGCCTGGGTCACCGATTCCGCAAGGACGAATCCGTACGGGTCATCGAGGGTGCCGTTTGATTGGATCGTTCCAGTTCGAAGCTGGGAGATCACCGGGCTGTCGTAGCGGGCGCGCAGGTCCGTCCATGCGGCGATGAATCCGCTGCTGCCACCGGAGGGAACGACGCCGATCAGATCCTGGTTCCAGGCAGCGGCAGAGTAGAGCGGCGTGGAGGCAGGAACCTCAGGCGTCAAAACCGGCGCTGCGTGGATCGAGAAAGCCACGAAAATCGCGGCTGTAGCGATTTTCAGTCGCTCGAGCATCGCTCAGCTCTTCGCGACTTTGCGCCGCTTCGCGTGCAGGCGGTCGATCAGCTTCGTGGCGCTGCGCACCTGTTCGAGGATCTTCTCCTCGAGGCCGGCGCCCTTCGCCTTGAAGCTCTTGGCTTTGCGGAAGATCTGTCGCGCTTTCTCTTTCTCGCCGCTCTCGAGGAGCGCCATGCCGAGGTGCATGAGGTTCGTGGCGGTGGGCCCGAGGTCGGCTGACTTGGTCAGGAAGTCCACCGCATTCTTGAAATCGCGACGCTTGAAGTAGACCCAGCCGAGTGCCGCGAGAGGAAACTGCCGCAGTTCTTTGGGCGAGTACTTGAGCGCGAGCTGCGCGCTTTCGAGCGCGTCGTCGAGATTCTCTTCCATCTCGGCGAGCGTGTAGGCCTTCTCGTAGTACGCGATCGACCGGGTGTAGTTCGAGTCGTAGTCGCGAAGCATGTCTTCGAGGACGCGGTTCGCTTCCTTGAAGTTTCCTTCGGCACGCAGCGCCTCGACGAGAGTCGTATAGGCGGCCGCGGCGATGACTTCACTCGGTTTCACGAGCAGGATCCGGCGTGACACCGTGATCGCTTCACGGTTCTTGTCGAGGTGCGAGAGAAGCAGCGCGAACGGCAGCAGCACGTTGACGTTGTCCGGCTCGAGCTGCTCGGCGGTGCGGTAGTGCGACAGCGCCTCGCCGTAGTTCCCTTGGGTGACGTGAGCCTCTGCGGCCGTCACTTCCTGTGCAGCCGGGCCTTCGACCGGAACGTGACCGGAGAGTCCCTCGTAGATCTTGACGGCCTGCTGGTACTCCATCTTGTTGGGATTGAGTTCGAGCGCTTCCTGGAAGCACTCGATGGCCTTCCGGCTCCAGTTGCGATCGAGGTAGCAGAGGCCGAGGTGATAGATCGCCTCTTCGTAATCGGGGTCGAGTTTCAGCGCGTTCTGGAAGGCCTTGATCGCGCGCTCGAGTTGTCCCTTCTCGTAGAAGATCGTGCCGAGGAGGTAGTACGCCTGCGGCAGCGGCTCGATCTCCGCCGCCTTCTCGAGGAACTTCTGTGCGCGGAGGAGCTTTCCTTTGCGCGCGTAGATCGCGCCGAGGGAAAAATACGGGAGGAACGAATCCTGGGAGATCTGGATGGCGCGCCGGAGCCAGCGTTCGGCTCCCTTCAGGTCCTGGCGTTCGTGCAGCAGCACCCCATAGAACACGGCGGCATCGAAATGATCGGGCTGAACTTCGAGGGTCCGCTCGAGATAAAGCTTGGCGCGATCGAGCTTGCCGTCGTTGAACAGCATCTCGCCCAGGAAGAAGGAAAGCTCGTAGTTGTCACGGTCGAGCTTGAACGCCTCTTCGAGCTGCTTCATCCCGCGATCGCGATCAAATGATTCGAACGCCGCTTCCGCCTCGGCGATGAACTGCGTGAAGCGGTCTCGCTTTTCGCCGCGGAAGATCGAGACGATGCGGTCTTTCCGCTCCTGAAAACGCTGTTTCTTTTCCAGAGCGAGCATCTGCTCGCCCATCTTCGATTCCCACAGTTCGAGGACCTCGTCGCCACCGAGGACGTTCTTCTTCTCGAGCAGTTCCTTCATGGAAAGCAGCCCGGTCTGGTTGATGAAGATGGCGCGTTCGTGCTTCTGAACCGCGTCGACGAGCGTGCGGACCGTCTCTGAAGAACGCTTGACGAGTTCCTCGAGGGCCGAGACGCGCTCGAGTAGATGCTCATCGAGCGAAACGTCTTCGTCGTCCTCGTAATCGTCGAGGTCTTCATCCTCGAAGCTGGTCATCCCCGAAAGGACGAGAAGCTTGTTCTGGCAACGCGAACAGAACTCACGCTCGTCGTCGTTGGAGGCACCGCAGGTCTGGCAAAGCATTGCGTGTCGAATGGTCGTCCTTCTCTGGCGCTGACCTGAACAGCGGGATGCGGCGGAGTATGTCAC
>JBKJVD010000243.1:0-7540 GCA_046590585.1 Thermoanaerobaculia bacterium
GCGTGGACGCAGTTCTACGACGTCTATGACGGCGGCGGCGCATTCGTCGGCAGTCGCGCAGTGAATTACCGGAACGTAGTGCCGGTGCTCTCTCCTTCTTACATCGTCAACCAGTCGTTCGATGTCGCGCGGGGCACCATCGCCTCGGCGGGGCTGACCGGCCGGTGGGTGGGGCGCGCCTACCTGGACAACACCGAGAATCAGCGCTTTTCCACGCCGTCCTTCTTCACGCTCGAAGCGCATGGATCACTCAGTCTCGCGCGCTGGATTCCTGCGGGATCGCCCCGCCTGACGCTGCAGGTCAACAACCTGCTCAACGACCGTCGCATCTTCGGCAGCGGCTACAGCTATCAGTACGTCGTGCGCGAGGCGCCGGGATCCGATCAGTTCGACGGGACGAACTACTTCTTTCCGCAGGCGACCCGCCATGCGGTCGTTGGTCTCGAGTTCAAGCTGTGAGTCCGTTCGAGATCGTCGCTGCGATCATTACTGCCTGGTGTATCTGGCTGGCCACGAAGGAAAGTCTTCTCTACTGGCCGGTCGGGGTGGTGAGCGTGGTGCTGTACTCGTACATCTTCTACGACGCGAAACTGTACGCCGATGCGGCGCTGCAGATCATCTATCTGCTGCTCACGGCTTACGGCTGGTGGAAGTGGATGAGTGGAGGGGAGTCCGGAAATGCGCTGCAGGTCGGGCGGACGCCGTCAAAGGCGTGGCCGATCCTGCTTGTTGCCGGCGCGATCGGTTCGGTCGCGCTGGCCGTGGGGATGAGGCGCTGGACTGACAATCCAGCGCCTTATGTCGATGCGACGACGGCGTCATTCAGCATCGTGGCCCAGTGGATGACGGCCAGGAAGTGGCTGGAAAGCTGGATCGTCTGGATCGTCGTCGACGTCGTTTACGTGTTTCTCTATGTGAAGCGCGACCTCATGCCGACTGCGGTGCTCTACGCCGTCTTCCTGATTCTCGCCGTGAAGGGGTATCGCGATTGGCGCCGATCCGCATCTGCCTGACCGGTCCGGAATCGACGGGCAAGACCTGGCTGGCCACGGAGATGGCTGCACGGTTCGGGACCAGCTTCGTGCCGGAGTACGCGCGCATCTATGCGGAGGCGAACCCGCGACTGCTCGATGCAAACGACGTCGAACCGATCGCCCGGGGTGAAGTGCAACTGCTCGACGAACCGGCCGCGGGACCTCTCGAGATCCTGGACACGGATCTGCTCAGTACCGTGGTTTATAGCACTCACTACTACGGGCAATGTCCCGAGTGGATCGTTCGCGAGGCTCGCCATCGGCGCGCTGACTATTACTTCCTGCTGGATGTCGACACGCCCTTCGCCGCCGACCCGGTGCGAGACGCAACCCAGGATCGACAGGAACTGCTGAATCGCTTTCGAACCACGCTGGTCGAGTTTCGAGCGCCGTTCGAACTCGTCGGCGGCACGTGGGAGGAGAGACGCAGGCGGGTGCTGGAAAAGTGCGGAGTGCTGTTTTCGAGTGCCGGATGATGATGAATGTTGAATGTTGAATGTTGAATGCTGAATGCTGAATTGAGAAAACGGAGTACGACACGCAGCGAGGACGCACATCATTCAGCATTCAACATTCAACATTCAACATTCATAACGAGGTGGCGCGGATGAACTGGCTGATCAAAAACTTTCTCCGGGGATTGGCGATCGTCGTGCCGATCGCGGTGACGATCTATCTCGTCTGGCAGGCGTTCGTTGCCGTCGATCAGTTGCTCCCGTTGAAGAAGCCGGGGCTGGGGATCCTCATTCTGGTTGCGGGAACGATTCTTCTCGGCGCGCTGGCGTCGAACTTCGTGGTCCGGCACTTCATCCGGTGGACCGAGGCGATCTTCCGGCGTGCGCCGATCGTGCGCATCGTTTACACCGCGATCAAGGACCTCCTCGAAGCGTTCGTTGGAGACAAGAGGCGTTTTGACCGCCCGGTCACCGTCGCGCTCAGCGAGGCGGGAGACGTGCGGACGCTTGGATTCGTGACTCAGGATGATCTGACCTTCCTCGCCTTGCCGGGACACGTGGCCGTGTATGTGCCGTTTTCCTACTCGGTCGCAGGGACCCTCGTGATCGTCCCTCGTGAGCGGGTACAGTTGCTCGAGGCCGATGCGGCGAGCGTGATGGCACTGGCAGTCTCGGGAGGGGTGTCACGCGCGTGAGGGCAGATCTCGATCGAGCCCGGTCGGACGAGTCGTCGTTTTCGTCCGGAAAGAGACAGTTCTTTTGGCGGGCGATGATCACAGTGACGTGTCGTTGCGATCACTGAATTTCTGCGCTTGCACGTCGAAGTTTTTCGAGTATGATCGCCCAGCGTCGGGCTCGAAGCCGCCTGACGACTCCTCGGCAGCAGCTCGCTCTGTTTTTCACTTTAGAATTTCATGCGGACGGTAGCAGCCTAGATGGCGCAGATCTTCCATCGCAGTGCGAACCATATTGCGCGCGCCACGATTCTCGGCGCGCTTCTTCTTGTAGGTCTGGTGCTTGGCGGGTTGATGGGCTATGTCCGTTCGCCCTACTACACGAACCAGGGTGTTCATCGCGAGCAGCCGGTCCCGTTCAGCCACCAGCACCACGTCGCCGGTCTCGGCATTGACTGCCGTTATTGCCATACGTCCGTCGAGACCTCGAGCTTCGCCGGCATCCCGCCGACGGCGACCTGCATGAACTGCCACGCACAGATCTGGACGAACGCCGAGATGCTGGCGCCGATCCGCGAGAGCTACGCCAGCGGCAAGCCGATTGTCTGGAGCCGGGTGCATCGCCTGGCGGACTTCGTCCAGTTCAACCACGGCATTCATGTGAGCAAGGGAATCGGATGCGCCAGCTGCCACGGGCGCATCGACACGATGAACCTCGTTTACCAGGCTTCCCCGTTGACGATGCAGTGGTGCCTGAACTGCCATCGGAACCCGGAAAAGTACGTCCGGCCGAAGGACCAGGTCACCAACATGAATTACGTGGCGAAGAATCAGGCTGTCGACGGACCGCGGCTGGTGAAGGAATACCACATCCGCTCGAAGACGCACTGCTCCACCTGTCACTACTGAGTCGCGGTTCGAAATGAGCGCACGGGGCAATGGTTGTCCCGGCGTCTTGAGCACCAGGGCCTGAATCACCTTGCAATGAACGATCAAAAAGAACTGAATTTCTCGGAGTTTCGTGCGCGTATCGGGGATCTGCGCGGAAAAGAATTCTGGCGCAGCCTCGAAGACCTGTCGCGCAGCGACGTATTCGACGACTTCGTGCAGTCGGAGTTTCCGCAACAGGCACTCCCGCTGACGAAGGGCGTCGATCGCCGCAATTTCATGAAGTTGATGGGTGCCTCGATGGCGATGGCCGGCCTGACCGCCTGCCGCCAGCCGGGGGAATCGATCATCCCGTACGTCAGGCAACCCGAGAACCTGATCCCGGGCAAGCCGATCTACTTCGCTTCGTCGATGTCGCTCGGCGGCTATGCCACCGGCGTGCTCGTCGAGAGCCACATGAACCGGCCGACCAAGATCGAGGGGAACCCCGATCATCCTTCGAGCAACGGTGCCAGCGATGCCTTCATGCAGGCTTCCGTGCTCGGGTTGTACGACCCCGATCGGTCGCAGGTCGTGCGGCGATTCGGCGAGACCTCAACGTGGAGCGAGTTCGTCGGCGCAGTGCAGCCGATCCTGGCAGCCGCAAAAGGAAACGGCTCCGGCCTGCGCATCCTGACGCAGACCGTGACCTCGCCGACCCTCGGCGACCAGCTACAGCGCATCGTCAGCACTTACCCTGGTGCGAAGTGGCATCAGTGGGAACCGGTCAACCGCGACAACGTCCGTGAGGGGGCCCGCCTCGCGTTCGGCAGCTACCTCAACACCGTTTATCACTTTGACAAGGCCAGCGTCATCGTCTCGCTCGGCGCCGATTTTCTTTCGGTCGGTCCGGGGCACCTGCGTTACGCCCGCGATTTTGCCAGCAGGCGGAAGGTGCGCAACGGAACGAAGTCGATGAACCGGCTCTACGTCATCGAGAGCGGCATGAGCAACACCGGCTCGGTTGCCGATCACCGGCTGGCCGTGCGTCCCTCCCAGATCGAGGCGTATGGTCGCGCGATCGCTGCGGCCGTGGGGGCAGGAGCCGCGGGTGGTTCGACCGCGAACGCCCCGTTCATCGCGGCCCTGGTTCGCGACCTGCAGGCCAATCGCGGCGCCAGCATCGTGGTCGCCGGCGAGGAACAGCCGCCGGTTGTGCACGCGATTGCTCACGCCATCAACCAGGCGCTCGGAAACTCCGCCACCGTTTCGATCACCGAGCCGGCCGAAGCGCAGCCGGTCAACCAGCTCGAATCGCTGCGCGAACTCGTCACCGACATGAACGCCGGCAAGGTCCGCTCGCTCATCATCATTGGCGGCAACCCGGTCTTCGATGCTCCGGTCGATTTCAACTTCACGAAGGCGCTCGACAAGGTCGGCTTCCGCGCGCACCTGTCCTCCTACTACGACGAGACCTCGATGCATGTGCACTGGCACATTCCCGAGACGCATTACCTCGAGTCGTGGGGTGACGCACGCGCCCATGACGGCACTGTTTCCATCGTCCAGCCGCTGATCGACCCGCTCTACAACGGGCGCTCGCCGCACGAACTCGCGGCAGTCCTCGCAGGCGGAGATTCGACGTCCTACAAGGCCGTGCGCGACTACTGGTCGACGCGTGGCGGGAGCGACGAGGTCTGGCGCCGCTGGCTGCATGATGGCGTGGTCGCCAACTCCGCACTCCCGGCTCGCGCCGCTGGAGCCGGAGCGATTCCCGCTCCGACCGTATCCACGGCTGGCGGGTTCGAACTCGAGATCCGTCACGATCCGACCATCTACGACGGCCGCTTCGCGAATAATGGCTGGCTGCAGGAACTGCCAAAGCCGCAGACCAAGATCACCTGGGACAACGTAGTCCTGGTCGGACCGAAGACCGCCGAGAAGATCGGCTTCCACACCGAGGAGCGGGATCGTCTCCTCAACCAGCGCTCCACGAGAATCGCCGAAGTCTCCTATCGCGGCACCACCCTGCACCTCCCGATCTGGGTCGTGCCGGGGCACGCCGAGGACACGGCGACGATCTTCCTCGGCTACGGTCGCCAGCGGGCAGGCAAGATCGGCGACGACATCGGCGTGAACACCTATTCGATCCGGTTCTCCAACGCCCTCGACGGCGCTGCCGGCGTGCAGTTGAAGATGACCGCAAAGCCGGTCTTCCCGATCGCCTGCACGCAGGAACATCAGTCGATTGACATCAAGGACGTCGGCGATCGCGGCATCATCCGCGCCGGTACCTTTGCCGAGTGGTCGAAGAATCCAGGGTTCGCCAACGAGCCCTATGAGCACGAAGGCGAGGGTGAAGGACACGCGGACTCGATTTACAAGCCGTATGACTACTCAGACAAGCACGCCTGGGCAATGGTCATCGACACGAGCGTCTGCACTGGCTGCAACGGTTGCGTGATCGCCTGTCAGTCCGAGAACAACATCGCCGTCGTCGGCAAGGACGAAGTGGTCCGCGAGCGCGAACTGCACTGGCTGCGGATCGATCGTTACTACCGCGGATCGGTCGACGCTCCGGAAGTCTTTCACCAGCCGGTGCCGTGCATGCAGTGCGAGAACGCACCATGCGAACCGGTCTGCCCGGTCGAGGCGACCTCCCACAGTGATGAAGGGCTGAACGACATGACGTACAACCGTTGTGTCGGAACGCGGTACTGCTCGAACAACTGTCCGTACAAGGTCCGTCGCTTCAACTTCTTCCAGTACTCGGACTACGAGACGCCGGCGCTCAAGCCGATGCGTAATCCCGACGTCACCGTCCGGACGCGCGGCGTCATGGAGAAATGCACCTACTGCGTGCAGCGCATCAATCACGCGCGGATCGAGGCAGAGAAAGACGACCGCCGCGTCCGCGACGGCGAAATCACCACGGCCTGCCAGCAGGCATGCCCGACTCAGGCCATCGTGTTCGGTGACATGAACGACCCGAAGAGCCAGGTGGCGCAGCTCAAACGCGAGCCAGCCAACTACGCGATGCTCGAAGAGCTCAATACTCGTCCGCGCACCACGTACCTCGCCACCGTGCGCAACCCGAACCCGGAGATCAAGGCGGAATAGCATGGCTGCGACAGAACACGACATACACGGCGCCACCGCCGCTGAGATCGACGCACTGCCGGATCGTTTCTTCCCGGCTCCGATGATCGGACCGGGGCATACGTTTGCGAGCGTCACGGATCACATCAGCTCGATCGTTCTTCGCAAGAAGACGCCGCTCGGCTGGTGGATCGGTTTCGGCATCGCATTCATGCTCGTTCAGGTCCTCATGGGCACGATCACGATGCTCCTCTTCAAGGGCGTCGGAATCTGGGGCATCAACCATCCCGTCGGCTGGGGCTTCGACATCATCAACTTCGTCTGGTGGATCGGGATCGGTCACGCCGGCACGCTCATTTCCGCGATTCTGCTCCTGCTTCGGCAGGAGTGGCGCACCTCGATCAACCGGTTCGCGGAAGCAATGACGCTATTCGCAGTCTCCGCGGCAGGCCTCTATCCGGCGCTGCACACCGGCCGCCCGTGGTTCGACTATTACCTGTTCCCGTATCCGAACACGATGGGTCTGTGGCCGCAGTTCCGCAGCCCGCTGATGTGGGACGTTTTCGCGGTCTCGACGTATGCGACGGTCTCCGCTCTGTTCTGGTACATCGGCCTGATTCCTGACCTGGCGACGCTGCGCGATCGCGCGACCAACATCGTCGTCAAGCGCATCTACGGGATCTTCGCACTCGGCTGGCGCGGTTCGGCCATCCACTGGTTCCGTTACGAGCACGCCTACCTGCTGCTGGCCGGCCTTTCCACGCCGCTCGTGCTCTCGGTCCACACCATCGTGAGCTTCGACTTCGCCGTGGCCCAGGTTCCCGGCTGGCACGCGACGTTCTTCCCGCCCTACTTCGTCGCCGGCGCAGTCTTCGCCGGATTTGCGATGGTGCTGACGCTCATGATCCCGGCGAGGAAGTTCTTCAAGCTCGAGGACTTCATCACCAACAAGCATCTCGAGAACATGGGCAAGGTCATGCTGGCGACCGGCCTGATCGTCTTCTACGCCTACATCATGGAGTGGTTCTACGGTCTGTACTCGGGCAACGTGTACGAGAAGTTCATGTTGTTCAACCGCGCGACCGGCCCCTACAAACATCTCTACTACGCCCTCATCGTCTGCAACGGTCTTGCTCCGCAGTTGATGTGGATCAAGAAGTGCCGGACCAGCCAGTTCTGGTTGTTTGTCGTGGCGATGTTCGTCAACGTCGGGATGTGGCTCGAGCGGTTCGTGATCATCCCGGCATCGCTACACCGCGACTTCCTGCCGTCCTCCTGGGGCATGTACAACCCTACAATCTGGGATTGGGGTATGTTCATCGGCTCCATCGGACTGTTCCTGTTCCTGCTGTTCCTGTTCGTCCGATTCCTTCCGATGATTTCGATCTTCGAGATGCGCACGCTGCTCCCC
>JBKJVD010000257.1:0-16610 GCA_046590585.1 Thermoanaerobaculia bacterium
GCATCCTGCTCCCTACGACCTCGACAGGAGGCGTACTCAATGCGCAAAGGTCTCGTAATTTCAACGCTGGTAGTTACAGCGACATTTGGTCTCGGATGTGGTCGTGAGTCGGCCTCAGAAGCACCGCCGGCAACGACGACGGTCGAACAGGCAGGCACGGCAAGCCCCGTTGACATTGCCCCGACGACAGCTCAGTCGTGGATTGACGACGTAACGATCGGCAGCGAACTCGGCGCAGATGGCGCAATGGTGGCCGGCAAGACCGGTGACGATTTCGCTCCGGGACAGGCAATTCACCTGGCCATGAAGGTGGGCGATGCTCCCCCGACCTCGACCGTGAAAGTGGTCTGGTACGGTCCGAACGAAACCAAGATCGGCGAAGAGAACAAGCCGGTCGCCGCTGGTCAGAAGTTCCTGAACTTCACGTCCGCCGACACCAAGACCTGGGCCAAGGGCGACTATCGCGCCGAAGTCTGGATTGGCGACGAGAAGGTCAACACGCAGCAGTTCAACATCACCGACCCCGCCAACGCTTCGAAATAAACTCGCGTCAACGTAGCTCGAGACGCCGCTCCGAAAGGGGCGGCGTTTTTTTAGCTGCTGGCTCTTGGCTGTTGGCTGTTGGGAAAGGCTGGGCCCGGGATGTGGGCGGGTCCTCGATCTACAATCGCGGCGTGTTCAATCTCCTTCGAATCGCGGATGTCCTGTCTCCCGTGGAATGCGCCTCGATCGTGAAGGCGCTACGCGGTGCGGCATCTGCTCCGGCCACGGTCTCCGGCTCGTCGGGGCCGTTCGAACCACGAACGCGCAAGACGCTGCGTCTCTCTGTGCCGCAAGAGATCGTCGCTTTGATCCTGGGCCGCCTGACTCTGCAACATGACACTCTCGAGGCGCACTTCGGATTGGCGCTGGGCGCGTGCGAGGAGCCGCAGTTCCTGCTCTACCGCGCTGGCGATTTCTTCGTGGCGCATCAGGACGGCAACACCCCCACGGTCCACGACGACACCCGGTTTCGAAGGCTCTCGGTAGTCATCTTCCTCAACAGCGACTATCAGGGCGGTTCGTTCGTCATGCACGGACGCTGGCCGCAGCACGAACTCCGGCAGGAGGTGGCTGCCGTCAGCGGAACGCTGATCGCCTTTCCTGCGGAAACCACCCATGAGGTGCTGCCGGTCCACGATGGTGAGCGGTTCACGATCGTGACCTGGCTGGGAAGTGCAACTTCGTCGTGAGTCGGTCCCCGTTGGCCGTTTCGCTGATAGCCTGCAAGTCAGGCTGTCGGTTCTCCCTCAGCACTCAGCATTCAGGACTCGAAACCAATGGCGATGGCCGCGACGATGTATACCTTCTCTACCCAGCTCTCCGACATCGACCGGGGAGTCTATGAAACGCTCGAACTGAAGCTGGCCAGGCAGCCGTCGGAGACGATGGAGTACATGCTGATGCGTTTCCTCGCGTACTGCCTCGAATACACGGAGGGAATCGTGCTGACCGAGGGGGTGGCGTCGGGGGATGAGCCGGCGGTGCTGGTGCGCGATCTCACGGGAAGGGTGACGGCCTGGATCGAAGTCGGTGCGCCGGACCCGGACCGGCTGCATCGCGGGAGCAAGATGGCAGGTCGAGCAGCGGTTTATACGCATCGCAATATCCGCCAGTTGATGCTCGATCTCAACGGGAAGAAGATTCATCGCGGGGAGGAGATCCCGGTCTATGCGTTCGATCCTGCCTTCGTGCAGGCCGCAGCGGAACTGGTGGAGCGGCGGATCGATGTCGCGGTCTCAGTGACGGAACGCGAACTCTACCTCGACATCGGCGGCACGACGCTGACCACACAGATCGTCGAACACCACCTGGCGTGATTACACGACGAACACCGGTGGGTCAGTTGCGGGTGAGGGAAACGCGGCGGATCATCGCGTTCGAGGCGCGGTCGATCAGTGATCCGTACAGATGGCCACCGACCAGGCTGATGGACCAGCGACCCTTGAACGACTTCGTGTCGATCTCCGAGATCCAGTTGTCTTTCGCCGTGTCGTAGCTGAAGGGGAGTTCGTACATGGTCTCCGCCTGCCCGCCGACGACCTTGTCGGCTTTCAGCGTGACTGTGTCGGCTGCCTTCGCGGGGGTGATTGTGTAAATCACGCGCTCGTCCTTGCAGTCAGGCGCCGCATGACGATTCGTGCAGATGGAACTGCCGCCCCACGTTCCCGCGAGGGCGTTCACATGCGCCTCGTCCGCACGAAGCGGGAGCGAGGTCACCAGCAGAACGGCGAGTGCGAGGAACGGGATTCGAATCACGGGCGACCTCCGGGACGATGGGTAGATGCGATCGGTCTGAACCCGTTCCATCGCGCTGATCTTCCACGACGTGGCGGGCGCGAGCGCGCGATGCTCCGCCTGACGACCTGGCGCATTGAAAGGGCTCTTCAGTTACGCTCTCGACAATGGCGAGAGTTTCCATCCGGCGGTCGATCGTGGCGACCCTCCTGATCGCAAACTGGATCGGGTTTGCCGCGTTCGTTGCGGGGCGTGAACCGGCCAGCGATCGGCTGAAGGCGGAGGATGCCGCATTTCGACGAGGCGTGGAGCCCGTTCCGCCGCCCGGTGTCGTCGGCGATATCGCCCGACGTCCGCTCTATGCCTGGACTTCGCCGGACCGCAGTGAGGTCGCATGGGTGAAAGTCCTGGAGACGCTGAATTTTCCTGCGCTCGTCCTGGCGGCGTTCACGTCGGATGAACTGTGCCGTCTGTTGCACATCATTCCGTCGGCGGAATCGTGGCTCCTTGCGTGGTTCTTTCTACCGATGTCGACGCTGCAATGGGTGGCTCTGGGATCGCTGGCAGCGAACGCGCTGCGCCGCATTTCTGGGGGAGGATAGCGGCGAGTAGTTCGGAGGATTACCATTCGTCCAGAGGACGGAAACCATGCGCATTCTCATCATCGGAGCCACGGGGACAATCGGCAAGGAAGTCGTTCAAGCGTTGCGGGCCGGGAACGAGATCATCGAAGTCAGCCAGAGCAGCACGCCGCTCACCGTCGACATCTCTGACGCCGGAACGATCCGCGCGATGTACGAAAAGGTCGAGCAACTCGATGCGGTGATCTGTGCCGCGGGAGCAGCGAAGTTCCTTCCTCTGGCCGAACTTGATGACTCGGACTTCGAGTTTTCCTTACGGAACAAGCTGATGGGCCAGGTGAACGTGGTGCGTTATGGCTTCGACAAGATGCGCGACGGCGGCTCATTCACCATCACGAGCGGCGTGCTCTCCCGCAGTCCGATGCCCGGCAGCGCAGCCATCAGTCTCGTGAATGCCGGGCTGGAAGGATTCGCGCGAGCCGCTGCTCTCGAAGCGCCGCGTGGGATTCGTGTCAACGTGGTCAGTCCGCCGTGGGTGACGGAGACGTTGAAAGCCTACGGCATGGATCTGACCATCGGCCTGCCGGCCGCGGTGGTGGCGAAGTCGTACGTGGAGAGTGTCACCGGCCGTGGTACCGGTCAGGTGATCGAACCGCGGGGATAGCCCGCCGGCACCTCCAGGGTCCGGTGTGAACTCACGTTAGCTGTCTAACTTCGCGGTGGAGCGCTCCGGTGCTAGACTCCCGGCAGCCTGTGGTGGATCCGGGGTCAGATAAGGCTGAGAGGTGATTGAGATGGCAAAGACCCGCATGAAGAGCATCGCCCGGATCGAACAGGCCCGTCGTTTCAAGCGGACCGATGGAAAGTACTCCACGCGTAATACGCGCGGCTGGTACGTGCAGGTGGCGTGGAAAGGGAAGCGCTACACGAAGTTCTTCTCCGACGGACAGCTCGGCGGCAATCCCAAAGCGAAAAAAGCTGCGGTCGAGTGGCGCGATGAAATCGAACAGAAGGTCGGCAAGCCGCAGACCAATCACCGGATCGCCTGGCGCGCCAATACCAAGGGAGTCGGCGTCTCGCTGACTACCAAGGAAGGCACGCCGGTTTACCAGGTGTCGTGGGTCGACGCGAAGGGCCGCCCGGGCCGGACGACGGTGAGCATCACGAAATGGGGCAAGCGCGAAGCGAAGCGTCGCGCCCTCGAACTTCGCGAGCAGTACCACGCCAGCAGCGAGTAATCGCGCCCCGCAGCACGCGCTTACTCAGCATGGGGAACCTTCTGCCTTCTGGTTTCTGCCGCAACAGCCCTCATCGCGGGCGAGACGCCCACGAGCCACCGGGTGTGGTGACGTGTACGTTCTCGCTGCGAAGATAATGCTGCACGCAAAGCGATGGCTCGTGGGCGTCTCGCCCGCGGGTAGGAAGTTGCACGGCCAACTTGCCAATTCGCGAGGCGACGCCGTCGTAGAGTCGGATGAAACGCGCCCCTACGCGCGGGCGAGACGCCCACGAGCCACCGGGTATGGTGAACGTGTACGTTTCTCGCTGCGAAGGTGATGCTTGCACGCGCCCGGGACGCTCACGAGTCCCCGGGCGTGGCGGTGACCGCGGGGCTCGATGCGCCGGCGCGATAGAGCAATCCGCAGACGGTCAGCACGACGAGGCTGCCCAGGATCACGGCTCCGGGTCCTCGCAGCCATGTGAAGTCGCGTGCCGCGAAGTGCATCGACTTGAGCATGCTCGCGAATGCGCCTTCGCTCCACTTGCCCGAGGCGGCGACGAGAAATGCGATGAATACCCCGGCCAGCCCTTCGCCCGCGATCATGCCGGAGGCCGCGAGTACACCGGAGTCGCTGTCGCCACTCTTCGCTTCCCGGCGGGCATCGACGATCCGGCGGACGATGCCGCCGACGAAGATCGGTGTGAGGCTCCCGAGCGGGAGATAGATCCCGACCGCGAAGGCCAGGCCGGGGAGTCCTGCCAACAACGCGCAGACGGCCAGCCCTGCGCCAGTGCCCACGAGTCCCCACGGCAGCGATCCTGACAGCACCCCTTCAATGACGGTTTTCATCAAGGTCGCCTGTGGCGCAGGAAGTTCGGGCGATCCGAATGTGAACGCCTGTCCAAGCAGGAGGACTGTGCCGGCAATCGCCCAGCAGGCGAATGCGGCGCCGATGAACTGTCCGAACTGCTGTTTGGCCGGCGTCGCGCCGAGCAACTGGCCGGTCTTCAGGTCCTGGGAGATGTCCCCCGCTTTCGACGCTGCGATGCAGACGACGGTTCCGACCGTGAGGATCGCCGCACGGGCCGACGGGTCTCTCCATCCGAGCAGCACAAAGATAATCGACACGCCGAGCAGTGTGACGAGTGTCATCGCAGAAGTCGGATTCGACGACACGCCAATCAGTCCGACAATGCGCGAAGAGACGACGACGAAGGCAACGCCGAACACCGCCACGCCGAGCGCCGCAACGAGCCTTGGACCGAACGCCATGTTGCCCGCAAGCAGGCCTGGGACGGCGACGAGAGTGACTACGACCAGCGCCGGGACGACGAGGACGACCCACGCGGGAAGGTCGCGATCGGTGCGCGGTGTGTCCTCGCCATCCGCCATCCCGACGCCACCCTTGCGCAAACCCCGAAGCACGGCCGAGAACGAACTCCACATCGTCGGCACGGCGCGCGCAACCGCGGCGATGCCGGCCGCCGCAACCGCGCCGGCGCCGATATAACGGACATAGCGCGACCAGATCTGGCTCGCACTCAGTTCCGCAATCGTCATCTTCATTTCGGGAAAGAGAGGCGCGGAGAGTCCGGCGCCGACCAGAGCAATGATGGGAGTGAGCACGATCGCGGAGATGAGGCTGCCAGAGACCATGATGGCCGACTGCCGGTAACCGAGGATGTAACCGACTGCGAGGAGAGCAGGGGCGATCTCGAGCGCCAGTTGGGCTTTTGGAAGCACCGGCAGAAGCATCACCATCTCCGAGGGGAAGAGCATGAAGGCGCCGAGAGCGAGCTTGATGATCGCGCCCACAGCGAGTCCGATGAAGATCCAGCGCCCTCCACCCGCGGCCGCACTCGTGGTTGCCCGCAACACTTCCGCGCACGCCGTCCCCTCGGGGTAAGGCAGTTCATCCGCTGAGCGGACGATCAGCAGGCGACGCAGCGGGATCATCGCGGCGATGCCGAGGTAGCCGCCGAGGAGTGCGAGGGTAGCCACCTGCCAGAGCGGCGGAGCCATTCCCCAGAGGAAGAGTGCGGGAATCGTGAAGATCGTGCCAGCGGCCAGCGACGAACTGGCTGAGCCGATCGTCTGCGACAGATTCGCCTCGAGCAGCATACTTTCGCGACGCTGCGGCATCAGCTTGAACAGCGCCACGGTGAGGACTGCGATCGGGATCGAGGTCGAGACTGTGAGTCCGACGCGCAGTCCGAGATAGGCATTGGCCGCGCCGAACAGCACACCGAACAGGATGCCGGCGACGACGGCGCGAAGAGTGAATTCGATGACGGAGTCGTTTTCTGGCTGGCTCATCGATCACCAAGGTAGAAGGCAAACGGAAAAAGGTAAAAGGAAAAGTGAGAGCATCCAGGTATTCGTGAGGGAACCAGCAAGGCGCGGTTAGCCCTCACTGAGCTCTGAAACCCGACCGGCATCGTGCATGAGCGCTGTGACTACGCACACAGGACAACGGCCGAGACGCGAGCATTCGTTGCGGATCATTGAGGTGCGTCGATGTAACTCTTCCGCGCCAGCACGACCGCGCGGCGTTGCTTTGCCTGGACCTCGATGGTGTGAGTTCCCGGGCGCAGCCCATCAGGCTTGATGACTTCGAGCTCGTAGTGCCCGCTCAGCGTTCCCTTCAGGCGATCGACGGCGATCTGCGGGAAGGTGTTGGTCTTCGCATAGAAGCCACCGGTATCGCTGGCCGCCTTGCCGAGACCGAGTTCGAGGTCGTGATAATCAGCCAGTGTGGTGTCGATTGCGTACACGGCGGTGCGCGCTGACTCGAGCACGTTGCGCGCGACGACATAGGTCCCGCCCATGAGCACGACGTTGCCCGAACGCTTGCCGAGACCCCAGCCTAGAAGGATCAGCGACTTGGCGCCCGGAATGTTGCGCAGCGCGTTGCCGAGAAGGAGGAGCGCTTCCTCGCTGCTCTTCGCGTCGCGCATGGCCTTCCGGTCGATGCGTCGCGCGAGCGAAGGGTTGGGCACGAGCTGCGGTGGCGGAGGCTCATCGATGGAGAGCGCGCTTTCAATCGCGTCGTAAATGCGATTCGAGTCGCCGGAGAAGTCGAGCCGGAACTTCAGGTGGGAGTCGAATGAAAAGACGGCGGCCCGATCTTCGGGCTCGAGAGACTCGAGGATCTGCTTCGCGTAGGGTAGGACTTTCATCTGGCCGCCGGTGCGAACGGCATTGCGGGCGAAGTCGGTCTGGATGAAGAAGATGAGAAGCCGTCCCTGCGGGATCGCCTCTTCGTCGATCGACGGGATTGAACGGCTTTCCAGGACGCCTGCGATCGCACGCGCCGCCGCAGTCTCCGGGATCCACTCCATCGCCTGAATCTTTGCGACCCTGCCGTCCACTCTCACGACCAGGTCACTCGCCGTCAGGCCGAGGATCGGGTCGCCGGTTGAGTCGGTGACGCGCGCGTCGATGATGATCCGCTCGACCGTGATGGTTTCGCCCGATCGAATCTCCTGCGCCGCGGTGGCGAATGGAAGAGTCGCGAGAACGAAGGTGCAAACAATCGGGGCCCGGCGCATCGAAAGAGCATACCGCTCCCATACAATCGCGTCCGAAAGGAAACTGTCACATGCATCGAAAACTGCTTCTGGTCGCCGCACTACTGACGCTCGCCGCCGTTCCCGCTTCCGCCGCTTCGTATGGCGAGCTGTTCCTCGACAAGACGATGCGCGTCGACTACTTCCACACCAGCACTCCAAAAGGGGACGAGATCATCGCTCTCGACCGGATCGTCTCGGACGGCCCCTGGTCGGGTAGCCGGACCCGTCTGGTCGATACCTCGAACCTCGGCAAGTACCTGTTCGAAGTCATCGACCGCGAGACCAACCAGGTCATCTACTCGCGAGGCTTCGCTTCGATCTATGGCGAGTGGGAAACGACCGATGGCGCGAAGCAGCAGCCCGGGACGTTCCACGAATCGCTGCGGATGCCCTGGCCGAAGAGCGCGGTGCAGGTCGTGCTCAAGAAGCGCGACACGCTGAATGCCTTCCAGCAGATATGGTCGACGCTGATCGAGCCCGATTCGCGATTCGCCAATCCTGCGGACGTGAAGCCGGCCGGCAAGGTCTGGACCGTGTTCGAGAACGGCCCGGCCTCACAGAAAGTCGACCTGCTCGTGATCGGGGAGGGGTACACCGACGCGCAGCTGCCGAAGTTCCAGGGCGACGTGAAGCGGCTCGTCGGCAAGCTCTTCGAAACGGAGCCGTTCAAGTCGCACAAGAGCGAGTTCAACGTGAGGGCGCTGCATCTGTCCGTCGGCCAGAGCGGGGTGAATCGTCCCCGTACGCGCGACGATCGCCGCACGCCGATCAGTGCCGAATACAACATCTTCGACTCCGAGCGTTACGTGCTCACCACCGATAACCGCGCCCTCCGTGACGCCGCGTCGTCCGCTCCGTACGACTTCCTGGAAATCCTCGTGAACGAGAAGCAGTACGGCGGCGGAGGCATCTTCAACGACCAGGCGACATCGTCTGTCGACAGCGGGTTCTCGGAGTACGTGTTCGTCCATGAGTTCGGCCATCACTTTGCTGCCCTGGCCGACGAGTACTACACCTCCGACGTCGCGTATGCCACCGGCGGAAGCGAGCATCCCGAGCCGTGGGAACCGAACATCACCGCGCTGCACGATCCTGCGAAATTGAAGTGGCGCGACCTGGTCGACAAGTCGACGACGCTGCCGACTCCGTGGAAGAAGGCGGAGTTCGAAGAGCATCAGCATGAGTACCAGGCTGAACGCCGCAAGCTCCGCGAAGCGAATGTCCCCGAAACCGAGATGGACAAACTGTTCCGCAAGGAGCAGGTGTGGGAGTCCAGGTTCCTCGGCTCAGAGCAGTACGCCGGCAAGGTCGGCGCATTCGAGGGAGGCGGCTACGAAGCGAAAGGCCTCTACCGCCCCCAGGCCGACTGCATCATGTTCACCCGCGACGAAGTCGGCTTCTGCAAGGTCTGCAGCCGCGCGATCGAAAGGGTGATCGGAATGTACGCTCAATAGAGAGGTCAGGGGTGAGGGGTCGGCGGTCAGGAAACCCGGAGTTCACTGAAAAGTCGCAGCCCGCTAGCTCAGGTTCTGCCTTCTGCCTTCTGCCTTCTGGTTTCTGGTTTGCCCCTAGCTCTACACCAGCCGCGAAGGCGGAATCAAAGACGTATTGATCGCAATCGCGGCGATGGCTCCGTCGGCGGCCGAGGTGATGGCGAGTTGTGAGCCGGGGACGAGATCGCCGACGGCGTAGACGCCTTGAATGGTCGTCTGCTTGTACTCATCCACGACCAGGTTCGGCTTTCCTTCCCACACCTCGCACCCGAGATCCTCGGCGAGCGTGCAGGTCCGCTCCACGCCGATCGTGAAAAACAGCGCATCGAGTTCGATGCGGCCGCCGCCGGCGAGTTCGACGGCCTGCAGTTGTCCGTCATTACCGATCAGGCGCTCGATCTTTTCTTCCTTGACGCCAACGCCTTCAGCGAGGAGCTTGCTCGTGTGTTCCGGCTCGAAGTCGCGCGGATTGCCGTGAGTGAGGATCACCAGGTCATCGGTCCATTGCAGAAGCTTGAGTGAGAGACCCACGACGCGCTTACCCCATCCGATGACGCCGACGCGACGATCGCTGATCTCGAACCCGTCGCAGTCAGGACAGTGATGCACCGACTTGCCGTAGTACTCCTCGATTCCTTCGATGTCGGGAAGGATGTCGCGTACGCCGTAGGCCAGGACGACACGTCGCGTGCGAATTGTGGCCGCTGTCGTGGTGACCTCGAACAGGTCCCCATCGCGCTCGATCTTCGTTGCCGTGCACTCGCAGATCTCGACGCCTGCATTCACCGCCTCCTCGCGCCCTTTCTTCAGGAGGTCGCCCGGAAGGATCCCGTGATGCCCCAGGAACCCGTGCACGCCGGAGGAGGCATAGTTGCGGGGCCTGCCACCGTCCACCAGCAGCACACGGCGCCGATAGCGGCCAAGAAAGATCGCACAGGTCAGCCCGGCGGGGCCTCCGCCGATGATCACGCAGTCATACGTCGATTGGGGATTAGCGGGTGTCGTGGTCATGGCTGCCCAAGCGGTAGCAACTCGCTCGCCAGTCCAGCACTGGCGCGAGCTGCGCTCAAAAACCTAATCCACGCTTTGGACACTTGATTGACCGCTTTCTGGCTCAGGATCGCGGCACCCTGTCCAATCCGGCGACTCTCAGCTAGCATTGCCGCACACTCAGACAATCAGCAGCAGCGGGACGCGGCAGTCGGAGGCTTTCTCCATGATCGGGCGCACGGTTTCGCATTACAGGATCACGGCTCAACTTGGCTCCGGCGGGATGGGTATCGTCTACGAAGCCGAGGACGTCAACCTCGGGCGTCACGTGGCGCTCAAGTTCCTTCCCCCCGAGCTGGCGCGTAATGAGGGACTTCTGCAGCGTTTTCAACGCGAGGCTCGTGCTGCTTCGTCGCTCAACCATCCGAACATCTGCACGATCCACGGAATCGAGCAGCACGATTCCGAGCAGTTCATCGCGATGGAACTCCTCGACGGCGAGTCGCTCGCGGATCGTCTTCATCGCGGGCCACTCGATGTCC
The DNA here is from genome assembly GCA_046590585.1 of Thermoanaerobaculia bacterium. Lineage (GTDB taxonomy): Bacteria > Acidobacteriota > Thermoanaerobaculia > Gp7-AA8 > Gp7-AA8 > JBKJVD01. The sequence goes on from JBKJVD010000257.1 coordinate 10,678, forward strand.
CGACACTGCTTTCGATCGGCATCGAAATGTCGGATGCGCTCGAGTCGGCGCATTCGAAAGGAATCGTACATCGCGACCTCAAGCCAGCGAACATCTTCGTGACGTCGCGTGGCCACGCGAAGATCCTCGATTTCGGCCTGGCGAAGATCGACCTCCGAGGCGCATCCGACTCGATGATGCACACCGCCGTGCGCGACGAGCTCACGTCCGCGGGCACCACGGTCGGGACCACGTCGTATATGTCGCCCGAGCAGGCGCGCGGCCTGGTTACGGATGCCCGCACCGACATCTTTTCCGTCGGGACGGTTCTCTATCAGGCCGCCACCGGGCACATGCCGTTCCTCGGCGACACGACGGCGGTGGTGTTCGACGCCATCCTCAACCGCGATCCAATTCCCATGATGCAGATCAATCCCGCGCTTCCCGCCGAACTGCAGAGGATCGTCAACCAGGCGCTGGAGAAGGATCGTGATCTGCGATTCCAGAGTGCGACGGAACTGAAGACCGCGCTCAAGCGGCTGAAGCGCGATCTCGACTCCGCCGGCTCACGGACCGTGCACGCCGGCAGCGGGCGCGTCGGGGTGGCAGCCGAGACGCATCCGATTGCCGTCCTCTACTTCGACAATCTCAGCGGAGTGAAGGAAGACGAGTACCTCCGTGACGGCATCACCGAGGACATCACGACGGAGCTGTCGAAGATCAAGGGTTTGCAGACGTTCTCGCGCGCGATGGTGCTCGCCTATCGCGACAAGCCGGTGACCGCCGGGCAGGTGGGGAAAGAGACGGGGGCGTCGTACGTGCTGACGGGGAGCCTGCGACGTGCGGGAACGCGGCTGCGCATCAACGCGCAGCTCGTCGACACGTCGACCGACCTGCCGCTCTGGACGGAGCGTTACGACCGCGAGATGACCGACGTGTTCGTGCTGCAGGACGAGATCGCGCAGAGGATCGCTGCCGCGCTGCGCATCACGCTCACCCCGCAGGAGCAGCGGGCTCTGTCGGCCAAGCCGACGGAAAACCTGCAGGCCTACGATCTCTACCTGCGGGGACGCAACTACACGCGGCGCATGGGGCGGCAGGACATGATGTTCGCGCTGCAGATGTTCGAGAGCGCGGTCGCCATCGACGCGAAGTTCGCGCTCGCCCACGCCGGGATCGCGAACGTCTGCGTCATCTATTACATGCAGTTCGAGCGCGACCAGCGATGGATTGATCGCGCGACGTCGGCAACGCAGAAGGCGGTCGAGATCGGGGCCGAGGCGCCGGAGATCGATGCAGCGAAGGCGTGGCTGCTGGTCGCTGCGGGCCGATACGACGAAGCGGTCGATATGGTGCGTCCGGCGATCGAGAAGAATCCCGATCTCGACGGCGGCTATTACCTCCTGTGTCGCGCGCTGTTCAGCGCGGGTCGATATCAGGAAGTCGTCGACGTAATGGAGGCGGCTCTGGCGCACGCCGGAGAGAACTACATCACGGTCGTGCCGATCGGGAACGCGCTCAGCGCGCTGGGGAAGAATGAAGCGAGGCAGAACTTCCGCCACCGTTCGCGCGAGATCTTCGAGTTGCACGTGAGGAAGGCACCCGAGGACGCGAGGGCACGCGTGCTGCTGGCGGACGATTACGCGAACATGGGGCGGCTCGACGACGCTACGCGAGAAGTGGACCTCGCGATGATGCTCTGCCCTGGCGATGCGATGATCATGTACAACGTAGCGTGCCTCTTCTGTGGCATGGGGAAGAAAGCGGAAGCGCTCGAAGCGATGAAGAAGGCGTGGGAGTGCGGGTATCGCGACACAGGCTGGGCGCGACGCGATCCGGATCTCGCGCCGCTGCTGGGCGATCCGGAGTTCGATAAGATGTTTCCGGACGCGGAACAGGCCTGACGAGGCGAATCGCGGGCCGCACTGCTGCTTCGATCGCGCTGCGTACGCCTCACGATGAAGCTGCGAGTGTGCACTCCGCCGACTCAGCATGACAGTGCCAGTTCTACCTGCAGTCGCCTCAAAGAGCGGCGAAGCGGCGAACTATCCACCTTCTCCCGCGGGGAGAAGGGAGACAGCTTGCACGGGGCTCCCTCAAACGCTGGCGTCATGCAGGAACGCTGCGACTACGCATCTCCAATTCGAATGTGGATGCCGTGGGCCGAGCGCGCTCGAACCGCTTAAGTGTCATCCTCGCTTCACGAGGCAACGCACACGTTCCTGATCAGCGCGTCAATTCGATGTGGATCTCGCCGGCGGTGACGTGGAGATCGATGATCGCTGTTCCGGAGGCGTTGTAGTAGTGCGTCCGGCCGGGGAAGAGTCCTTCGCGGTGGACCGTCTCGTCGCCGAGGTTGGCGTGGACTTCCCCGGCGCGACAGGTGGCGTTGAGTTCCTTGACGGAGATCTTCGGAGTGGTGAGGTGGATCTCGCCGGCGCGGAGGTCACTGGAGATCCGGCCGAAGAGGCCGGAGAGATTCACCTCGCCATACGAGGTGCGGACGTCAACGTCGGTTCCGGGAGGGACGTCGATGGTGATCGAAAATGAGGTGAACTTCTTTGCGCGGAATGAGTCTGCAGCGGGCCCGAATCGGCGGCGGATGATCGCTTCGTCGCCGCTGACGTAGATGTCGACGCTGGAATCGTTCACCACGTTCTGCGCCCAGGCACGTTCGCGCGAGCCCTCGAAGTCGCGCGATGCGACGCCGGTGACAGCGAGGGTCTGCACTGCGCCGTTGCGGATGGTGACCGAGCCTGCGGGAACTTCGACGACGACCCTCCGAACTTCGCCTCGCGGTTGGGTGGAGGAGAAGTTGTGCGTGACGCGGTCGTCGGCGCGAGTCGAGTTGCTGGCGAACAGTGCGAGGGCAGAAAGTGTGAGCAGGATGGTTGTCTTCATGGGGCCTCTATCTCTGAAACGTTTCAGCGGCTGGAAAGTTGCGTCCAGGACTTCCAGCGGTCCGCGAGGACGGCCCCCGAAGTGGCTTTGGCGACCAGAGGTTTCACGAACGTGATCCGATCCGCAGCGCGCGGGTGGGTGGCGACGAGGACTTTCATCTGCGACGAGCCTTCGAGTGCCTGGAGCCCTTCGAGGAAGCGGAGGAACTCGGCGCTGCGGTAGCCGGCGGCAGTGGCCAGCTCGACGCCGACTTTGTCGGCCTCGTTCTCGTCGCGGCGTGACAGCCCGGTCGTGAAGAGCTTTTCGTAGGCAATCGATCCGAGCTTTTCTCCGACCGCGTCGGTGAGGCTGTCGCCGACCGAGGCTTCGCCGGCAAGGTCGACACTCGACATGAAGAGGCTGTTGCGGCGAATTTCCTTGAGGATGTGCTTCTGGGTGATGTGGCCGACTTCGTGACCCAGGACGGCAGCAAGTTCTGCTTCCGAGTTGATCTGCTCCAGTGCGCCGGTGGTGATGAAGATGAAGCCACCGGGGCAGGAGAAGGCGTTGACGACGGGCGTATCGAGTACAGCGAAATGCCAGCCCAGGGTGGGACGTGCGCTGTACGCAGCAACCGTGCTTCCGACCAGGCTTACATATCGCTGGAGTTTGTCCTTCTTCGACAACGGGTAGGTGGCGAGGACGCGCGCTGCGACGACGCGACCGATGTCCTTCTCTTCGTCGTCGGAAAACTCGCGTTTGGCATCGTGGACGACCTTAGCGCCCTTCCGGATCTTGTTCGGGTCGACGCGCCGGAGGATGTCGCCGAGTTGTGCCTCGAGGCTGAAGGTGAACAGGAGGGTGGTGACGATGGCGATGAGTGTGCGCATGATTTACTCCTGCCCTGCTTTGCCGACCTTGCCATCACGCTGAAACTCTTCGAGAGCCGACTCCATCTTCGCGGCCCATTTCTCGTCGCGGTTTTCGACAGCGAGAAGCGCGTCGTAATTGCCACCGTCCTTGAGCTTCATCCCTTTTCCGGAGACACCACGTCCACCGGCAGTGGCGGAGACGGAGGTGTCGGACGGACCGAAGAGGTCACCGGAAAGGCGCGCCAGTCGTGAGCCGGCGCCAGCTTTCGGGCGGACCGCGAAGTTGGATGCATCGGCGTTACTGGTGGAGTGGGACGTTCGCTTCAGGACGTACTTTGCGCCGGCGGTCGTGACGACGATCTCCAGTGGCCCTTTCGCGTCATGGGTGTAAGTGGCCTTCGAGGAACCGAACGCGTACGCGCTGATCTTTCCCGTTTTCGAATCCGCTTTGTCCGCGGGAGTGGTGGTGTAGGGGAGCATCAGTGCGGGGAGCACAGTTTTTTCCACTCCTGTGGTCTTGTCGGTGGCGAGTTCGACGTCGCCTCCGCTGACCCGGAGCCAGACCTTGCCACTGCCGCCGAGAAGGACGATCACGGGCGCTTTTGCCGCGGCGCGGTATTCGGCGCGCGATCCGTTCGCGCTGTTGAGCAGCGTGACGGTGCCGGCAGGTGCGTCTCCCTTGGTGACGGTCCACTTCGATTCGGATGCGCCTTGAAAGAGTGCGGGTGGAACCGCGGCCCATGCGCTCGCGCTGACGAGTGCTGCGACAAGAACTGCTTTCCTCATACGCTTCCTCGATCGGGAACCGGACTGGCAGAGTCGGTCGAAGCCGGGACGCCTGCGTGTCCTCGAACCTCGTAAATCTTCACCGCCTTGTCCTTCCCTTTGACTTTGACATCATCCAGATAAACCGTTTCGAACTCGCCGGCAATCCTCGCCAGCGTGAATTCGCTGACGATGATCTCGGTACCATAGTCCTTATTCTTGCTTTCCAGGCGGGACGCGAGGTTCACGGCGTCTCCGATCACGGTGTAGCTGAAGACCTGTTCGGCGCCGATGTTTCCTGCGACCGCGTCGCCTGTGTTGACGCCGATGCCGATCCGGATCGAGGCCTTGCCGATTTTTTCCCACCGTTCGCGGAGCAGGGCCGTCTCCGCGATCATCTCGACCGCGCAAGCCACGGCGTGACGCGCATGATCGTCATCGCCGACGGGCGCATTCCAGAAACCCATCACCGCGTCGCCGATGAACTTGTCGAGCGTACCGCCATGGTTGAGGAGAATCTCCACCATCTTCGTCAGGTATTCATTGAGCATCTCGACGACTTCCTCCGGCTCCGCCGCCTCGGAGATCGACGTGAAACCGCGGATGTCGGAGAAGAGGATCGTCAGTACGCGGCGCTCGCCGCCGAGATGAACTTTTTCAGGGTGAGCGAGGATGTGGGTCAGGATCTGAGGAGAAACATAACGGCCGAAGGTGGCCCGCAACTGGGCGGAGTGCTCCTGTTCGGCGATGTACTTGAAGAGCGTGGTCGCCACGTAGGTGAGGGCGATCGATGACATTCCGGCGACGGAGGGAAGCACGTAGCCGGAGGTGAGGGAGACGTAGGAGCCGGCGAGAACGGTCACTACACCGGTGACGGCGAGGGCCGCGGCGCCGGGATGAGACTGAATCTGCATGAGCGCAGCGCCGAGGAGTGCGCCGGTCAGGAGCAGCAGCGGAATGGTGAACCACGGTTCGACGGGAGCGTTGAAATCGCCGTTGAGTAGGTTGTCGATCGCGTTCGCGTGGATTTCCACACCGGCGGCGGCGGAGGAGAGCGGGGTGGATCGAAGATCGAAGAGTCCGCCCGCGGTGTAAGCGACGAGGACGATCTTCCCCTTGAATTGTGCGGCGAAGCGATCGATGTCGCCCTGACTGACTCCGATGGATGGATCGTTCCGCGCCTGCGCCACCAGCACCAGTCGATGAAAGTCGATCACGTTGTAGCGAAGCTGGTCGTCGGGCTTCGCGCCGTCGCGCTTCCCGTTCCACCGGATGAGCATGGAGAGATTCCCGTCGACTGGAACCTCACTCGACCCGGCGGGAGTGAACTGTTGGCCGTTCACGGTCTGCTGTTGCTCGGCGCGGCGTTCGAGATTCCTGAACGCGCGGACGGACTCGAGCGCGAGACCTGCGATGAAGCCCTGGCTCGTCCGGTCC
>JBKJVD010000040.1:0-31801 GCA_046590585.1 Thermoanaerobaculia bacterium
TTCGTGCGCAGGCCGCCATCTTCCATCGCGATGAACCACTGCTCGGTGGCGCGGAAGATGATCGGATTCCTGCAGCGCCAGCAATGCGGATAGGAGTGCGTGATGCTCTCGCCGAGCACGAGCACTCCGCGTTCGCGCATGTGTTCGACGATCAGCGGGTTGGCCTTGAAGACGTGGATGCCTTTCCACATCTCGACGTCATCGGTGTACTCGCCGCGATGATTGACGGGCGTGTAGGTCGGCAGGTTGTAACGGCGCCCGGTGTTGAAGTCGTCCGAGCCGTGACCCGGTGCCGTGTGCACGAGGCCCGTTCCGGCATCGACCGTCACGTAATCGCCGAGGACGAAGACGCCGTTGCGAGGCAGGAAGGCGTGGCGGTATTCGAGATGCTCGAACGAAGAGCCCTTGAAGACCTTCGTTGCCTTGTAGTCATCCCACCCGAACTTCTTCGCGAGCGCGGCCACGAGGTCGGTGGCGACGATGTAGTTCGCGCCGTCATGCTCGACGATCGAGTAGTCGAAGTCGGGCTTGACCGCGATGGCGAGATTGGCCGGAAGCGTCCACGGAGTGGTCGTCCAGATGATGGCGAAGAGGGGCTTCTCCAGTGGAAGGTCGAGGCTCTTCACGGCTTCATCCGTCAGGCGGAAGCGGACGTAAACCGATGGTGACGTGTGGTCGTCGTACTCGACCTCGGCTTCTGCGAGTGCGCTCTGGTCGTAGGTGCACCAGTGCACCGGCTTGAGACCCTTGTAAACCGAGCCGGTCTGGAAGAAGCGCCCGAGAGATGCGGCGATGTCGGCCTCGTAGTCGAACGCCATCGTCAGGTAAGGGTGCTGCCAGTCACCGAGGATGCCGAGACGGACGAAGTCATCGCGCTGGATGTCGACGTACTTTGCGGCAAAGGCGCGGCAGGCCCGACGGATCTCGGCGGAGGTCATCTCCTTCTTCTTCGAGCCGAGTTCCTTGTCGACGGCGTGCTCGATCGGCAGGCCGTGACAGTCCCAGCCCGGGACGTAGGGAGAGTCGAAGCCCATCATCGTGTGAGATTTCACGACGATGTCTTTCAGGATCTTGTTGAGGGCGTGACCGATGTGAATTTTGCCGTTCGCGTACGGAGGCCCGTCGTGAAGCACGAACTTCGGGCGTCCGGCGGACTTCTCCCGGATCTTTCCGTAGAGGTCCATCGTCTGCCACTGCTCGAGCCGTTTCGGTTCGTTCTGCGGCAGGTTCGCTTTCATCGCGAACGATGTCTGGGGCAGGTTGAGAGTCTTCTTGTAGTCGGGTGTCTCGGCCATGGTGGCTCGCGAAACTAGCAGTGTGACGGCGCTATTTCAACGGGGAAGGCTAATAAGGCAGAAGGCAGAAGGCAGAAGGCAGAAACCAGAAACCAGAATTAGAAACTAGAAACTAGAAGGCGGACTTTATCGTCTGGCTACGCGGCGGCGCGTTATCGGTTCTTCTGCCAGGTCTCCGGTGATTACGAGGGCGTAGCTCTGGCGGTCGTTGAAGCCGAGACGATTGACGGTGACGGTGACGGAATGAGTTCCGGCGGTGGGGTTGGCGATCGATACCACTTCGACATTGTTGAGGCGGTCTGGCTGTCCGGGGTGGAGACGCTCGTTGCCGAACAGGGGAAAGCCGTCGGGCGCGACGACACGAAGATCGAGGTCGTTGACGAGTTGCGGGGGGATTGCAGTGGAGGTGCTTGCGGTCCCGGGAGGATCGGTCCAGACCAGGACGGCCCGGAATGGGGTTCCAGACCGCAGGTTGACTCGGATGGTCGCACTCTGCGTTGCAGCGAGTCCCTGCGATAACGGCACATCGACAACCCTCAGCGAGCGACGATCGCCGGGGAAGTAAAGCGCGTCGTCGAGGACAGGGAAGCCGAATCCCTGTTCGTACGAGGGAACTGGTTGCGCGTCGATGAAGCCGGTCGCTGTGGCGCGCTGGGGGACCTGACGTGCGGCCGCGACGAGCGTCGCCTTGAGAAGCGCGGCGCTCGGGATGATCTTCTGCGTAGTGAGCGGAGTGCCGGTGGGATACCAGCCATCGGTGTAGTACTGGCGAACCAGCGCTGCAGCTCCGGCGATCGTTGGCGATGCCCACGAAGTTCCGGGTTGAAAGCTGGTTTCGCAGTTGTTCGAGTCGACCTGCAGGTCGCTGTCGCCCGCGAGTACGAACGCAGGTCCGACCAGATCCGGCTTGATCCTGCCGTCGCGCGTCGGGCCGCTCAGCGAGTACTGGGCGATCACCTCATCGGTGCCGCCCGCCGAGCCGCGCGTACCGCCGATCTGCAGCGTGTTCTTCGCGGATCCGGGTGCTGAGAGTGTGCTCGCCGGCGGTGTGGAGGTCGAGCCGAAGTTGCCCGTGTTGAAGACGACGAGGAAGTCGGGGTGCGACCAGACAAAGGCATCGACGTCACGCGCCGACTGCGGATAGTTCGCGGTTGGAGGTGGAAGGGGAGCCGGTACATTCTGGCGATCGCCCCACGAGTTCGAATGGATGCGCGCGCCCTGCTGGTAGGCCTGGTCGAGGATGGGAGTGAGCTGGACCGGGCATCCGATGCCTGGACGCTGGGAGCAGTTGTCGCCGCCGATGAATCCGGCGTCCTGAATCACCAGCTTCGCCCCGGGAGCAATGGCGTCGGCGAAGTCGTGAATCAGCGGCGTGCCACGATCGGCGGCTGCCGATGCCGCGGCGTGGGTGCCGTGGCCCTGGTTGTCCCACGCGCGCACGTTCGCCGGATCATCGCAACCGGAAGCGCCTGGAAACTGCGCACACGAGTAGAGGAAGTCGTATGCGATGACCTTCCGTCGCGTCGGGTCGACGTTGCGCCATTCGAAACCTCCGGCCGGCGTTCCTGTGTTGATTGGCGGAACGCGCCCGTCCGCCTCGGCGAAGTAACAGCTGTCGTAGTCCAGCCCGGTGTCGAGTACGGCGATCACCTGGCCCTGCCCGAATAGTCCGCGGTTGTGCAGCGTGGCCGGGCCGCTCGGTGCGCCGCTCTGCAACGTGCGTACGGAAACTTCATTTGCAGCGAGCGGAAGTGTCAGGAGCGCAAGGAGCGCCAGGGCGAGGGAACGGGGCATGCGATGGATAACTATCGAGCGGCGAGAGGGATTCCGTGGGAAACGGCCGAATTCTGAATGCTGAATGTTGAATGCTGAAGTCAGAATTCAGAAGTGAGAAAAGAGGCGGCTGGGTTGCAGCAAGGTGAATTGAGGCGGGAAACTCGACTGTCGTCCACTTCACTGCCCTGCGCGGCGATCAAAAAACAGGTCTCGGGTCGCTCGCCCAATCACGTCATGCTGCGCCGGCGTAGCGCGGCGGAGCAACTCAAATCACGGCGCTGTTCCTTTTGTGTCACCCGCCCGCTGCGTTGTATTCGATTCCTCGTATCTCGAGTTCCTTCGCCGCGCTGCGCTGCGGCAGCGCTCCGCGCGGCTGCAGCTCCGCCGACTCAGGATGACGGAATACGAGCCCGCTCGAACCGCTCAGCTGTCATCCTCGCTTCAACGGGCAACGCACCCTTCGCCGGCTCACGATGGCAGCCGTTGTCGGGTTGGAGTCGTTCTCACATCTCACTTCTGCGTTCTAAATTCAGCATTCAGCATTCATCATTCATCATTCGGAAGTTATCATCCGCGGATGCTTTCCCGTGAGTACCTCAGAGATGAAACGGATCACTATCGCGAGGCGCTGAAGAAGCGTGGGGCGACGGTCGATCTGGAGAAGTTTGCAGAACTCGATCGCGAGCGCCGCAGCACCATCGGTCAGGTGGAGCAGTTGAAGGCGCAGCGCAACTCCGCGTCGCAGGAGATTGCGAACCTCAAGAAGAACAGGCAGGACGCGTCGTCGCAGATCGAGGCGATGAAGCAGGTCGGCGATGAGATCAAGGCCCTCGACGAGCGACTCGGTCAGGTGGAGGCGGAACTGTCCGCCGTCGAATTGCACTTCCCGAACGCCCCGCACGAATCCGTTCCGGTCGGGCTGGATGAATCGGCCAACCGGATCGAGCGGGTCTGGGGTGAGCGACCAGCCTTTTCGTTCACTCCGAAGGCGCACTGGGACCTTGGTGAAGACCTCGGCATCCTCGACTTCGAGCGTGCGACGAAGATCACCGGGGCGCGGTTCTCGCTCCTCATGGGTGCCGCCGCGAAGCTGAACCGGGCGCTGCTCAACTTCTTCCTCGACGTGCACGAGCGTCAGGGCTACACGGAAGTCGTGCCCCCCTACATGGTGAACGCCGACTCGCTGATCGGAACGGCACAGTTGCCCAAGTTCGAAGAGGACCTGTTCAAGCTTGCTGGCGAGAAGCAGCTCTACCTGATTCCGACCGCCGAGGTGCCGGTCACCAACATCCATCGAAACGAGTTCATCGATGCGGCGAAGCTGCCAGTGAAGTACACCGCGTATTCGCCCTGCTTCCGCAGCGAGGCGGGCTCGCATGGCAAGGACACGCGCGGCCTGATCCGGCAGCATCAGTTCGAGAAAGTCGAAATCGTGAAGTTCACGGCACCGGAACGCTCGTGGGATGAACTGGAAACGCTCGTTGCCGACGCCGAGGAGATCCTGCAGCTTCTCGGATTGCACTACCGGGTCATGACGCTCTCCAGCGGCGACATGAGCTTCGCGTCTGCAAAGACGTATGACATCGAGGTATGGCTTCCAGGCCAGGAGACCTTCCGCGAGATTTCCTCCTGCTCGAACTTCGGCGACTTCCAGGCGCGGCGGGCAAACATCCGCTATCGAACGGCCGACAAGAAGACCGGGTTCGTGCATACACTCAACGGCTCCGGCCTCCCGTTAGGCCGCACGCTGGTGGCAGTCCTGGAAAACTATCAGCAGGAAGACGGATCGGTGATCGTTCCCGAAGCGCTTCGGCCGTATGTAAAGTTTGATCGAATCGTAAAAGGTTAGGTGAGACAGTTCCCGGATTGTGATGCGGGTTTCGGAGCGCGCAAGAGTTCCAGTGGCCGTTGGACGACCCCGTCCGACGGTCGAGGGCGCCCGGGCCCTCGACTGCTCTGTCGCAAATCAGATCAGCGTGAATTTGGCCCGCGGCGAACTCACGCCGTTGTGAGGATTCAGAGGGCAGTCGTGCGCTCGACGCGCCCGACCGTCGGACGGGGTCGTCCAACGGCCCCTAGTTCCAGCGATCACCGCTTTCACTGAGACCTGGAAGGTTCATCATTCAGCTAAAGCATCCGCATCACCGCCAACAGCGACACGCTGGAGATGGTGAGCCAGAGGATGAGGCCGAGGAGCAGGGGGCGGGAACCGACGGCAGCGATGCTGCGGCGTGAGAGTCCGGCTCCGATCAGGAAGAGGGTAAGGACCAGCCCCTTTTTCGCTGTGTAGACGAACGCATTCCAGAGCGCCGGATCGGCGGGGACGTAGGTGCGGATGACCGACGCGACCACGAACAGGAAGATGAACCAGGGGATGGTGATCTTCGCCCCTTTCTTCCTGAAGACGAGAGCGGTGCCGATGGTCAGCGGGATGATCCAGAGAGCCCGGGCCAGCTTCACTGTCGTCGCGATCTGCAGGGCTTCTGCCCCGTATTTCGAGGCCGCACCGACCACGGAACTCGTGTCGTGAATGGCGATGCCGCACCAGATGCCGAACTGCTGTTGCGTCAGCGCGAAGTGATGTCCGAGCGAGGGAAAGGCGAAGAGTGCGACGGCGTTGAGGATGAACACAGTGCCGAGGGCGACCGAGATCTCTTCGTCGCGGGCCTCGACCACCGGCGCGACCGCAGCGATGGCGGAGCCGCCGCAGATTGCGGTGCCGGATGAGATCAGGTGAGCGGTTCGGGGCTCGATCTTCAGCAGTCGGGCGATGACGAAGCCGAGGATGAGTGTGCCCGCGATCGTGACGATCGTGAAGGCGATGCCGCTGCGTCCTGCAGCGATCACCGCGTGCAGGTTCATGCCGAAACCCAGTCCGACCACGGAAGCCTGGAGCAGGAACTTCGCCGGTTTGGTGGTCCGCTTCGGGAAGGGATGGCCAATCGTCAGCGCGAGTGCGAGTCCCAGCGCCAGCGCGATCGGCGGGCTGGCGAAGGGAGTCAGGCAGAACAGCACGATCGCGACGAATGCCGCGACTCGAATGTTCTGCATCAGGAGAGGTTCTTCCGGAACAGTTCGAGCGTCCGCTTCCACGCGTCGTCCGCTGCATCCTGGTTGTAGGCGTCCGGACGGTTGTCGTTGAAGAACGCATGGCCGGCTTCGGGGTAGACGACGAGCGTCACCTCCTTGCCCATGGCTTTCAGCGTGGCTTCGAGTTCCCGGCCGGTGCTGGCGGGAACGCCCTGGTCCTTCCCGCCGTAGATCAGCAGGAGTGGAGCCTTCAGATGCTCCCAGGGAACTTCTACCTTCTTGAATCCGCCATAGAAACTGGCGGCGGCGCCGACCTTGGGATTGCGGGCGGCCGTATGTTGTGCCAGAGCGCCGCCCATGCAGAAACCGATCACTCCGAAGTTCCGGGAAGAGCACTCCGGAAGGTTCAGGATGTAGTGAGCGGCCCCATCGATTTCCGTCGAGGCGCGTTCCACGTCGAGTTCCATCAGCATCTTCCCCGCTTCATCCGGGGATTTCGCAGTCTTTCCGTGATAGAGATCCGGGGCGATGGCGACGAACCCGGCCGCAGCGAAGCGATCGACGACATTTTCGATGTGCGGTACCAGGCCCCACCACTCCTGAATCACCACGACCGCGGGGCCGCGGCCTTCAGGAGGCGTGGCCAGATAGCCGGCACAGGTGTGACCGTTGGAGGGAAAGTCGACGCGCTGCCCCATGAGACACTCTCCTCGCGGAATGTCGCGAAATCGGTCGGATTGTAAGCGAACCGAAACGGAGCCGGTCCCTGTTTCGTATCACATCAGCCGCATGCTGCATGCGACAATCGAGGCAGATCATGCATCTCACCAAAGATCAGGTCGGGGCACTGGCCAGGAAGCGCGAGTGCCCGCGATGCAATTTCGACAAGACGATGGGGAATGCCCTCTGTCGCCGTTGCAGGACCAAGCTGCCCGAGCACATGCGCATCCAGCTCGAGAAGATCCCTGAGCGCGATGCGAACCTGGTTGCGCGCGCGATGCGTGCTGCCGCGAACTACTTCAGCGTCCACTTCCAGTCGGTGAGGAACTTCGGAGGCGGGAAGAGGCGGTAGCGGCGTTGGCGAGTTCCCGCGCGCGCGAATCGTCCGGCTTCTGGTTCGCCAGTTCCTCCGCGCGCCTGGCGAGGTCGATCCCGCTCGCAGTTCCCTGGAGGGATTCGCTGAGCAGGCCGCTGAGGGTGGCCAGCCGGTGGCGGCGGGTGGCCGCGGACCAGTTGCTTTCGAAGTCGCGGACATCGAGACGCCGCGTGAGCGTCTTCGAGCGGCCAGTGCCGGCGTCGCGATAGCGCATGGTGACCGTCGCGACCTGCTGAGGGCGCATCGTTCGCGGAAGCAGTTCGAGTTCATACACCGCGGTCACCGACACGTCGTGCTGCAGGAGAGGCTCCGAGGCAGGGAGCTTCTCTTCGCCTCCGATGCGCCGGAAACTCGCCACCGCGTCGGGATTGATCGAGAGGTCGATCCGGGCGTCTCGCCCGACCGGCCCGCGATTGGCCGCCGCGCTGGCGGTGTCGACGCTGAATCGCAACAGCACCCTGCGCCCCGATGTCACGCCCGGCATCGTCGATCCCTCGGCGTCGAGCGAAACGCTTTCGTTTCGCTTTCCGGGACCTGCGAAATAGCTAATGAACGCCCCTCCATTGACGCTGGCAGGGAGCGGGGTTTCGCCCCGGCCAAGCGTGTCCCGGACACGTGCGACCGACGACTCGTCGACCGAGATGCCGAAGATCCTGGCCGATCGCTGCATCGTTGTGACTGCCTGTGGCACGACGGCGTTCCCGGCGCGCCGGGACGACGTCTGCGCAGGCGCGGCCGGGGCTCGCTCGCCGGCTTCCATCGACGCAAGCCCGGCCACCGATCCACTGGCCGTTTCGCGCAGGACAGGGGAGTCGGCCTGCGCGTCTGCGACGCTCTTCGCGGCTGGCGCCGCAGCAGTCGGCAGTTGCGGGGCGAATGCACCAGACTCTCCTTCATCCCGATCAGACTCTTCCTTCACTCGATCTTTTTTCGCCGATGCCGGTGCAGCTTCGGCGATGAGGGTGGGCGGGGCGGACGATTGACGTTCGTCATCGACGCGCGGACGAGATGCCCCTTCCTGCGCAACCTCGTCGGCCGGAGCCAGTGGCGCCGGATCCTGAACTGAATCCTGGGCGGGGCTGTCGAGCGCGGCGGCCGGCCTGGAGCCGGCGGTCGCTAGCACCGGCGCCGTCTTCCGGAACGCCGCAGTCTGCACCGCGGCCGGGTCGCTGATGAGAAGGACTCGGGTGACCATGTAAGCCGAGCCCGCGAGAAGGAGGAGCGACGCGGCGATCTGGAGGGGAAAGAGGCGGCTGCGCCGGGGACGCACCGCATCCTTTCCGGAGAAGAGTTCTTCCGGGATGTCGCCGCGGATCCGATCAGCAAGACCGGCCGGTGGCGGGGGGATGTCGGTCGTCTCCAGCCTGCGCCGGAGTTCCGATTCACGATCTGAATTCATCGAATGTCCTCATCGAGAAGCGACTCGAGAATCGAGAATGCCTTCGCCAGTCGTTTGCGGACGGCGACGGTTGTGATGCCCTCGATCTCGGCGATCTCCTTAACGGCCAGTCCTCCCCAGAAATGTGCGGTCACTGTGAACCTCAGATTCTCGGGCAATTCGAGGACGACCTTGCGCATCGTTGCTGCCTGCTGGTTCTCCGCCATGACCTGCTCGGCCGACGGAGAGTGATCACGAAGTTCACCCGCATCGTGCTCGTCGAGGGGCGAGACCCGATGCGGCTTCCGAACGTGATTGAGGAACGTGGTGTACGCGATCCGGTAGAGCCAGGTGAAGAGTTGTGACCTCCCATCGAACGAAGCGAGAGCGGTCCATGCCTTTTTATAAGTCTCCTGCGTGAGGTCGGCGGCCGTGTCCCGATCCCCGCACATCCGGTAAAGCGACGCGTAAACCGATTCGTAGGTTCGGTTCACCATTTCATCCGCCGCCGCTCGATCGCCGGCCCGGAGGGCGGCGAGCAACTGGCGCTCTTCGCTCCACGGCGCCATCACGCCCTGGTGCTCCGCGATTCCGGGTGCGAACGCCACTTTGGCCACGACAGTTGGACACGCATCGGTTCTGAAAGGAAACCAGTATCCTACCGATCATGAAAATCCGGAGCCTCTTCTGCCTGCTGACCGCCCTTGCGGTCCTTGCTTCGTGTCGCGCCGAGGTCGATGGCCGCTCCTACTTCGCAGAGATCGAGTCGTGGCGCTCGGCACGCATGGCCCGCCTGACCTCGCCGAGCGGCTGGACGACGCTGGTCGGACTGCACTGGTTGCAGCCGGGCGCAAACGAACTCGGTTCAGCGCCCTCGAACAGCGTGGTGGTCACCGCGAAGGCGCCGATGCACGTGGGGACGATCACGATCGACGGCAGCGGGATTACCTTGCAGCCCGACCCGGCCGCGCAGCTCACGATCGGAGGCAGGCCGGTCGTCACGGCGGTCAGGTTGCTCGCTGACAGTGACGAGGGCGGTCCAACGATTTTCAGCACCGGCACGCTCAGCTATCAGGCGATCAAGAGAAGCGATCGACTTGGCGTCCGGATCAAGGACTCCGAGAGTGCAGCGAGAAAGAACTTTCCCGGGATCGAACATTACCCGGTCAATCCGCGATGGATCGTCGACGCGCGGTTCGATCGTTTTCCGGAGCCCAGAAAGGTGGCCATCCCGAACGTACTCGGCGTGACCACAATGGAAGATGCGCCGGGCGTGCTGCGCTTCAAGTTTGAAGGGAAGGCGTACGAACTGACGCCGATCCTCGAGCAGGGCGAGACCGACTTCTTCATCATCTTCCGCGACCGCACCAGCGGGCATGAGACGTACCCCGCCGGGCGCTTTCTCTACGCGAAACCACCGGGACCAGACGGGATCGTGCGGATCGATTTCAACCGCGCTTACAACCCGCCCTGCGCGTTCACGCCGTTCGCTACCTGCCCGCTCCCACCACTGCAGAACCGGCTGCCGTTTGCCGTGGAGGCAGGGGAGAGGACGTTCGGGGAGCATGGGTGAATGCTGAATGCTGAATGCTGAAGCGTGAGCGGTGAGTGGGGGCGCAGTACCACGCGCGTCAGCACCACGAATCGGGTGCCCGCCCCGCAGGGCGGGCTGCCCAGTGGTAGCACCGGGTGCAGCGCCGAAGGCGCAAACCCGGTGAACCGCGAACCTCGAAAACGCGAAGCGAGTCAGCTCTTGCGTTCGGCGGCGATGACGCTGGCCACTGAAGCGGTCAGGTTCTTGGCGCACTGAATGTGAAGGAACTCGTTCGGTCCGTGGGCGTTGCTGTGCGGGCCGAGCAGGCCGGTGATCAGGAACTGCGCTTCCGGATAGGTCTCGCCGAGCATCCCCATGAACGGGATCGATCCCCCTTCACCGAACGTCATGGCCGGCTTGCCGAAATAAGCCTGCGAAGCAGCTTCGACTGCGGCTGCGAGCCACGGTGCAATGGTCGGCGCATTCCATCCCGCGCCACCCTTCTCCGCTTCGAATGTGACCTTGACTCCGTACGGGGCGTCCTTTTCGAACAGCTCGCGCATTTTCAGGTCGAGGTCGGTGGCGTCGAGGGTCGGCGGGATGCGAAGCGAGAGTTTCAGCGCAGTTCGAGGACGCATCACGTTCCCGCCCTGGATCAGCTCAGGCATCCCCGACTGGGCCGTGATTGCCAGCGCGGGACGCCAGGTGCGGTTCATGAGCAGTTCGAAATTGTCGTATGAGACCGGCTTCATTCCGGGGACGAATGGGAACTTGGACCAGATGTCATCTCCCAGAACGCGCGCGGTTTCCTTCGCCTCGGCGATCCGGTTCTCGGGGACTTCCACGTAGAGCCATTCGGGCCGGATTTCGCCGGTGGCTGAGTCTTCGAGGCGGTCGAGCAGGTTGCGGATCACCCGGAAACTCGACGGGACGATGCCGCTGGCGTCGCCGGAGTGCACCCCTTCGGTGAGCACATCGACGGTCAGGTTGGCTACGATCGATCCGCGGAGGGACGTCGTCATCCAGAGCTGATCGTAGTTACCGCAGCCGCTGTCGAGGCAGATGACGAGCCGCGGCGTACCGATCCGCTCCGAGAGGAGTTCGATGTACGCCGGAAGGTCGACCGAACCGCTCTCCTCGCAGCACTCGATGATCACCACGATCCGCGAGTGCTCGATGTTCTGTTCCTGGAGAGTCTTGATGGACGCGACCGTCGCGAAGATCGCGTAACCGTCATCGGCGCCGCCCCGACCATAAAGCTTCCCGTCGCGCAAGACCGGAGTCCACGGCCCGAGCCCCTCTTCCCAGCCGACCATGGCCGGCTGCTTGTCGAGGTGGCCGTACATCAGGACGGTGGAGTCGTTGTTGCCCTCGATCTCCATGAAGATCACGGGTGTGCGACCTTCGATCTGCTGGACCTCGAGAGTCAGTCCCTCGAGGTTCTGCGTCTTGACCCACGCGGTGGCCAGGCTGACGGCCCGATCCATGTGGCCGGCCGCTTTCCAGTCGGGCTGGAACAGCGGCGACTGATTCGGGATGCGGATGTATTCCTGGAGGGTAGGCACGATGGACGTGTCCCAGAGAGAGGAGAGGAACGCCCGGCTCGTTTCGATGTTCATTCGGGGGCGGAGAATAGCATTTTCCAAATGTTGAATGTTGGATGTTGAATGCTGAATTCTCTGGCTGCCGCTACTTCAGTGGCCTCCTTCCTGGCGAATTACCGTTGCGATTGGCGCGGTCGTGGCCCGGAACGAAGTTGCGAAACGTTGCCACAAAAGCGGCAACTGAAGTTGCCGCAGTCCAGGGGTCCATCTCGATCTTCCAACCGGCACGGTGCAGGAACCTTCAACGCCTACCCCGTACAATGCGCAGATTCCGACCTCAGCACTGAGGGACGGCCGCAGGGGGTTGCTCGTTTCATGTCCGACATTCTCGCCTTACGTAACGTAGTGAAAACATTCGGCTCCGTCCGTGCAGTCGACGGCGTCTCGTTCAACGTTCGCCGCGGCACGATCACGGGGCTGCTGGGTCGCAACGGTGCAGGCAAGACCACCGCGATCCGGATGATCACCGGGATCTTTTACCCGGATGCCGGTTCCATCGACTGGCTCGGTGCGCCCTCGGCGCAGCCATTCCGTGACCGGGTCGGATATCTCCCCGAGGAGCGCGGGCTCTACAAGCAGATGAACGTCGTCGACCTGTTACTTTTTCTGGCGGAGATCAAGGGCTGCAAGCCTTCCAAGGTCCGTCCGTCGATCGACCAGTGGCTGGAGCGTTTCGAACTGAGCGACAAGCGCGCTGCCAAGGTCGAGGAACTGTCGAAAGGCAATCAGCAGAAGGTGCAGTTGATCGGCACGCTGCTGCATGACCCCGAACTCATCATCCTCGACGAACCGCAGTCAGGACTCGACCCGGTGAACATGGTCATCGTCCGCAAGCTGCTCGGCGAACTCCGAGCCGAAGGAAAGACCATCCTGCTGTCGACCCACATGATGGCCGAGGCGGAGAAGATGGCGGATGACATCGTGCTCATTCACCGGGGGCAGGTGGTGCTCCAGGGATCGCTCGATGAGGTGCGCGGAGGAGCGGGGAGCAACGCGGTGCACGTCGAGTACGAAGGGGACGGCGCGTTTCTGTCGGGACTCCCGCAGGTGAGCAGTGCAGCGATCGGCAACAACTCGGCTGAACTCACGCTGCACGCGGACGCAGACGCGCAGGAGGTCCTGCAGGCTGCGATGGGCAGGATCCGCATCCGGAAATTCGAACTGGCTTCGCCGTCGCTCGAGCAGATCTTCATCGACAAGGTCGGCACCGAAAGTCTCGGTCACGAGGTGGCAGCATGAACAAGATGTTTGCGGTGCTCAAGCGCGAGTACATCCAGGCCGTGCGCAAGAAGATGTTCATCATCATGACCTTCCTGCTGCCCATCCTGATGGGTGGGCTGATGATTGTCCCCGGGCTGCTCATGACGCGCGGAATGGGTGAGAAGAAGGTTGCGGTCATCGATGGCACGGGCCGGCTGCAGAAGGCGTTCGAGCAGAACGCGGGTGAAAACGAAGAAAAGAAGGCCTCGGGCCGGCGTGAGGTCGAAAAGGAACTCTCCTCACGCATGAAGATCGACTACGTCAATGCGCAGGGGAAAGCTGACCTCGACCTGGTAGCGAAGCCGCACCTCGACCAGATGCTGGCCAGCAAGGACGCCGGCCGGATCGACGGCGTGTTCGTGATCCCGGCGAACACCATGACGTCCTCCGACGCGAAGATGAAGTTCTACAGCCGTTCGGCGACCGACTTCATCACCCAGGAGCGACTCGGATCGACCGCGAACCGCGCCATCCAGCGCTTACGCCTGGAAGGGCGCGGCATCTCCAATGACGACATCGCCGACATCATGAAACGCGCCAGTGTCGACGCCGTGCAGTACTCGAAGAGCGGTGAACAGAAAAGCTCGGGTGCGGCGAATTTCATGATCGGGTTCGTCTTCACGGCGCTGCTCGTCCTGCCATCGTTCATCTACGGACTCGAGATCATGCGCGGGATCATCCAGGAGAAAACGGACCGCGTCGTGGAAGTGCTGATCTCCTCGATGACGCCGGTCCAGTTGCTGGTCGGCAAGATTCTCGGCGTGGCGGCAGTCGGCCTGACCCAGATCACCGCCTGGCTCGTGATGGCCGGTGTGGGAGCCGCCTTCGGTGCCACCACGGCGGCACTGGCGGGCGTCAATATCCTCCAACTGCTCCGCCCCGCGATCTTCGTCTACTTCGTGATCTTCTTCATCCTCGCCTACATGACGTTCGTCTGCGTCTACGCGATCGGTGGCGCGGTCTGCAACTCGGAGAAGGAGGCGCAGCAGATGATTGCGCCGATCACGATGACGATGATGCTGCCCTGGTTCCTGCTCGTCGGCATCATCACCAACCCTGATTCATCGCTCGCGGTCGGCCTGTCGCTCGCTCCGGTCTTCGGCCCGATCACGATGTTCGTGCGAACGCTCGTGTCCGAGCCGCCGCTCTGGCACATCCTCGTCTCCATCGCCGTGTCGCTCGCGACCGTCGCCGCGTTCTTCTGGGCCACCGCCAAGATCTTCCGCGTCGGCATCCTCTCCTACGGCAAGCGGCCGACGATCCCGGAACTGATGCGCTGGATCCGGATGGCTTGATTCGGCTCTGGGCTGTTGGCTTTTGGCTGTTGGGAAAAACCAACCTTCACCTGGCGGGTTTCCCAACAGCCAACAGCCAGTAGCCAACAGCCCGCCTGAGCTATCATCCGCCTCACGTACGGAGAGATGAGCGCATGGAAGTGAGAACGCTGAACGACATTTACGAACGGACGATCTCGATCGATCGTCCCGCGGCGATGAAATACAAGCGCGATGGCCGATGGGTGGATATCTCTCTGGCCGAGTTCCGGGACACCGTCCGTCACTTCTCCACGGGGATGCGAGTCCTCGGGATGAAGCCGGGCGATCGCGTGGCCATTCTGTCGGAGAACCGTCCCGAGTGGAGCATGACCGATTTCGCTGCTCTCTGCGGAGGGGGCGTCACCGTTCCGATCTATCCAACGCTGCTGGGCTGGCAGATCGAGTACATCGTCAACGACTCAGGGTCGGTTGCCGTCATCGCTTCGAACGAGGAGCAGCTGAACAAACTGCTCGAGATCCGTTCTCACACACCGTGTGTGCACCACATCATCGTCTGCGATCCTCCCGCCACGCTCCCGGACGGCGTCATGACGTTCAAGGATGTTGTGGCGAAAGGGAAGGTGGAGGAGGAGCAGCACGGTCGCGCGCGCTTCGATGAATTGCGCGCGAAGCCGGTCGCCGCCGATCTGGCGACGCTCGTGTATACCTCCGGGACTACAGGCAATCCGAAGGGTGCGATGCTCTCGCATGGCAACATCACCAGCAACGTGATTGCCGGCGTCGGGATCATGCCGATCCATCCCGGTGATGTCGCACTCTCCATCCTGCCGCTTTCCCACATCCTCGAGCGCACCGCCGACTTTGCCTACTACTACGTCGGGGCCTGCGTCGCGTATGCGGAAAGTGTCCTGAAGGTTGGGGACAATCTGCAGGAAATCCGCCCAGACGTCTTCGCCGGGGTTCCGCGGCTGTTCGAGAAGATGCGCGTACGCATCATGGACAACGTGGCGGCCGCTCCGAAAATCCGACAGAAGATCTTCTTCTGGGCTCTCGACATCGCCGCGAAGCGCTTGCCTTACATCATCGAACGGAAGCCGATGCCGGGCGGGCTGGCTCTCAAGTCGGCGATCGCAGACAAGCTCGTCTTCGGCAAGATCACGGACAAGCTCGGCGGGAAAGTCCGATTCGTCCTTTCCGGCGGGGCGCCACTCTCAGCCGACCTCGCCGCGTTCTTCATCGGCGCCGGCGTGGAGATCCTCGAAGGCTACGGCCTCACCGAAACCTCGCCGGTCATTTCGCTCAACCGTCTCGACAAGCGCCGGCTCGGTACGGTTGGCCCGCTGATTTCGGGCGTCGAAGTCCGCATCGCTGCCGACGGCGAAATTCTCACCCGCGGCCCTCACGTCATGCTCGGCTATTTCAACAATCCCGAAGCCACTGCCCAGGCGATCGACAAGGACGGCTGGTTTTACACGGGTGACATCGGAGAGATCGACTCGGACGGGTTCCTCAAGATCACCGATCGCAAGAAAGACATCATCATCAACGCGTACGGCAAGAACATTGCGCCGCAACCGCTCGAGGCGTTGCTCAAGAGTTCTCCATACATCGGAACTCCGGTGCTGATCGGCGATCGCCGCAAGTACCTCTCAGCGCTGATCGTGCCGAATTTCGAGAAGCTCGAACGGGACGCCCAGGGGCTCGGAATCGCATTCCAGTCGCGTGAGGAACTGGTGGCGAACAGCCAGGTGCTGGGGCTGATCCAGACGGAGATCGACCGATTCAACAAGAATCTCGACCGGCAGGAAAAGATCCGGCGCTTCGCCTTGCTCTCCCGCGACTTCACGATCGAGGACGATGAAGTCACTCCCTCGCTCAAGGTCAAGCGCAAGAACATCGACACCAAGTACAAGAGCATCATCGACCAGATGTACGTCGGCGAGTTCGACGACGAAAAGGAAGAAAAACGGGCATGAGTTCCACAGCCGAATTCGTTCCATCTGCCCGTGCGTTCGAGATCGAGAGGCAGGATGACCTGGCCATCGTCTGGTTCGACCTCCCTGGCGAAAAGGTGAACAAGTTCTCTTCGAGCGTGATGCAGGAGTTCGCCACGGTCGTCGATGAACTGGAACGCACCAGGGACCTGCGGCGCATCATCGTCGCGTCGCGCAAGCCCACGATCTTCATCGCCGGAGCCGACATCACCGAGTTCACGAAAGTCACCTCGCCGGAGCAGGCAAAGGAATACACGCTCTTCGGTCAACAACTCTTTCATCGCTTCTCGAACCTGCCTCAGGTGAAGGTCGCTGCAATCAACGGCACCTGCCTCGGGGGAGGGTGCGAACTCGCGCTCTCCTGCGACTGGCGTGTGATGGTCGACGATCCGAAAGCGAAGATCGGCCTGCCCGAAACGAACCTCGGAATCTTCCCGGCGTGGGGCGGAACGACGAAGCTTCCGCGGCTCATCGGCCTTCTTCCGGCGCTCGACATCATCCTGGCCGGCAAACAGATGGATGGACGTCGCGCGAAGAAAATCGGCCTGGTCGATGACGCCGTGCCTCGCGCGATCCTGATGGAAGTGGCCCGCCAGTTCTCGGGTCGTGGTCGCCGGCAGGGCGGCACACGCACGAAGTTCTACATCGAAGGCAACCCGCTCATGCGCAAGGTCGCATTCGGGAAGGCCCGCAAAACTGTGATGGAGAAGTCGCGCGGCAAGTATCCGGCACCGCTCGCCGCGATCGACGTCATGGAAGCAGGGATGTCGCACGGCGTCGAAGCGGGCCTGCGCCGGGAAATCGAGGAGGTAGCGACCCTGATCAGCGGAGAGGCGGCGCAGAATCTGGTTCGCCTCTACTTCCTGATGGAGGCCTCGAAGAAGGACGCCAACGACGCCACACCGCTCGAAATCGAGAGCGCCGGCGTCCTTGGCGCCGGTGTGATGGGCGGCGGAATTGCGCAGATCATCGCTGACAAGACGAATGCTTCGATTCGCATGCGCGATATCAACTGGAACGCCATCGGCGGCGGGATGAAGGCGGCGGCCCGGGTCTGGAAGAAGCAGGTGGAGCGCAGGCGGATGACCCGCGGCGAGATGGGCAGGAAACTCGCCCGCATCACCGGCGCCACCGACTGGTCCGGCTTCCAGCGCGCCGACCTGGTCATCGAGGCCGTGGTGGAGAAGGTCGAGATCAAGCGCAGCGTGCTCGCGGAGTTCGAAGCGCTTTCCAAACCTTCAGCAATCTTCGCGACCAACACTTCGACGATTCCGATCACCGACATCGCCGCTCAGGCGAGACGTCCTGAAAATGTCGTGGGGATGCATTTCTTCAATCCAGTCGACAAGATGCCGCTGGTCGAAGTCATCCGGGGAGCGAAGACCTCTGACCTCGCAGCCGCAACCGTAGCGTCGTTTGCCCGCAAGCTCGGCAAGACCGTCGTCTACTGCAATGACGGTCCCGGCTTCGTCGTGAACCGGATTCTCGCCCCGTACATGAACGAAGCGGGCTTCATTCTCGAGGAAGGTCACAGCATCGACTCCATCGACGAGGCCATGCTCGAGTTCGGAATGCCGATGGGTCCGCTCGCGCTGCTCGACGAAGTGGGACTCGACGTTGGCGCCAAGGCGGGCGCGGTTCTACAAGCTGCATTTGGCGAGAGGATGAATCCGTCGACGGCGATTGCGAAACTTCTCGCCGATGGCCGTCTCGGAAAGAAGAACGGGAAGGGTGTCTATCTCTACGAAGGACCGGTTCGCAAGCAACCCGATGCGTCGATCTACCAGATCCTCGGTCTCGCCTCACCGCACGCAGTCGAGCAGAAGGTCGCGGTCGACCGGATGGTGTTGATCATGATCAACGAGGCGGCCCGCATCCTCGACGAGAAGATCGTGGCCACGGCGGGCGAACTCGACCTGGCGATGATCATGGGCACCGGCTTTCCGCCGTTTCGCGGCGGACTGCTCCGTTATGCCGACTCGCTGGGAGCGAAGGCGATCGTGGCACGACTCGAAGCACTGACGGCAAAGCACGGCATGCGGTTCACGCCGTCCGAACCACTGCGGCGACTGGCCGAAAGCGACGCCTCGTTCTACGAAACCTACAAGCGCTGATCCGGACTGCCCGGGCAGAAGGCAGAGCCGGCCGCCCGGCTCGTCTTTCCGTTCGATTTTCTCCTGAGCATTCTCGGACGACTTCAACTTTGGCGCGAGCTATGCGATCCTTCGCAGCCTTCGGCGCCATGGACCTGACGACGCCCCCACCTCCGCTGACTACCCTTCAGCGCTCCGTGTTCTGGACTCTCACGGTCGCGTGTGCCTTCACGCGCCTGCTCGCCCGGTCGAAAACTCTCTGGGAGTGGGACGAAGTGCTGTTCTGCTTCGGCCTCCGCGACTACGACGTCGCGCTCCATCATCCCCATCCACCCGGCTTTCCGTTGTACGTCGGCCTGGCCAGGCTCCTGCGTCCGCTCGCCGACAGCGACTTTCACGCCTACCAGTGGATCAACCTGCTGGCGGCGGCATTCATCTTTCCGGCAATCTTCCTGCTCGGCCGCGAGCTGCGATTCCGAGTCTCCACCGCCACGGTCGCCGCACTGCTGTTCGCGTTCTTTCCGAACGTCTGGTATTTCGGCGGGACGGCGTTCAGTGACATTCCTTCGATCGTGCTGGTGATCCTTGCAGTGGTGTTTCTCCTGCGCGGAGTCCGGTCGAAGCGCGACTACTACATCGGCACGTTCCTGCTCGCGCTCGCGGCTGGAATCCGTTCACAGAATCTGCTGGTGGGTCTGGTACCCGGCCTCATCGCTTCGAGGAAGCGGAAGCCGGGCGAAGTGATCGCCGCCGCGGCTCTCGGTTTCGTCATTCTCGCGGTCACGTACGGGGCCGCAATCGAGGCCACGGGATCACTCGCTCGTTACCAGAAGAGCGTGGCTGAACACGGAGACTACATCGCACGGGTCGACTCCTTCCGCAGTCCGATGCGACCGGCGCTGTGGCGGATGTTCGACCGGTTCTTCTTCAAGCAGTACCAGGCGCCCGCTCTGAGTGTGATCATGTCGCTTCTGGTCATCGCCTCCATCGCTGGAGCCGTGCGGGCGCGCGACCGGCGCCTGCTGCTCAATGCCGCCATCTTCGTTCCGTTTGCGATCTTTGCGTGGCTGATGCTCGACCGCTACAGCGTCAGCCGCTTCTCCATTGGTTATGCACCGATGTTCGCGCTCTTTGCCGCGGACGGAGTGCGAAGGCTGGTTCGAGACCGGCCTGCCGCGGAACTGACGGCAGGCAGTCTTCTCGCTCTGGCCTTCGCCGTCTGGACGCTGCCGGCCCTTTCGATCGTCCGCAACGAAGTGTCGCCGCCGCTGGTCGCGGTCGGAGCATTGCGAAAGACATTCGATCCGGCCCGCGAAGCACTGTTCGTCGGTCATTCGATGACGCCTTTCGTCGATTACCTCGCGCCGGAACTTCGATACACGCGTGTGCTGGATGACCGCGCGCTGGCGGTCGGTGAGGTGGAACGGCCGGCGCGCCTGCTTGCCGAAGTAACTGAAGCGCCCGAGGGGAGGGTGTTCGGGCGGGAGCATGGACATCTGTGGAACATTTCCCGCCGCCTCTACTTCGAGATCGCGCTCAGGCCGATCGGCGCGGCCGCACGCTTCGGTGCAGGCTGGTACGCAGCCGAGAACGGCGAGCGGTGGAGCGCGGCGCATTCGGTCGCGGCGCTGCCAGCGCGATCGGGTCCGACTGTTCTTCGGCTCGACCTGCAGATCCCTCAGGAACTCGTACCGATGCGTCCGGTGATCACCGTCAAGGTGAATGGCGTGGTGGCCGACCGGATCGTCGTCCTCAGCGGACGGATCGAACGCTCGATCAAGCTCCTGCCCGCAGTTGCGGGCCCGAACACGCTCGAGATCTTCTCGAGCCGGAGCTTCAACCCCGCTCGCGCCGGAACCGGTGAAGACAATCGCGATCTGGCATTTCTCCTGCGTGCCCTGTCGTGGGGACCCACATAGGGGAATGCTGAATGTTGAATGTTGAATGCTGAACGTTAGAAAGAGTGGCGCTCACATTCAGCCTCACTAGAATGCCCGCCGGAGGATTTTCTGAATGCGCCGTTTCCTCGCTGCAATCGTTCTGCTTTTCTCGTTCTCGGCGGCAGGGCAGACATTTCGTCCGGAAGCGATCCGCGCGCACATGACCTTCCTGGCGAGCGATCTGCTGGAAGGTCGCGGTACCGGGACGCGGGGTCATCAACTGGCCGCCGCCTACGTGGCGGCACAGTTCGAGACGTACGGCATCGAGCCGGGCGCGCAGGGGAGCTACTTCCAGAGCGTTCCTTTCCGGCAAACGATCGTCCAGCCCGACAGCACGATGACGATTCAGAGACGCGGAGCGGTAGCGACCGCAGTGCCCCTCGGCTCGACATTCATGACCTATGGCAACCCCCTGGCGGCGACGAGCGTCATCGAAGGCGATGTCGTGTTCGCCGGATTCGGCATCTCGGCACCGGACCAGAAGTACGATGACTACAAATCGCTCGATGTGAAGGGCAAACTGGTCATGATCTACAGCGGCGCTCCGGCGTCGTTCGCCAATACCCTGCGGGCTCACTACAGTTCCTCGTTCAGTAAGATCGAGAATGCAACGGCCCATGGCGCGGCCGGAATTCTGTTCGTCAGCCTCCCCGCCGAATACGAGCGCGTGGCCTGGAGTCGGATTGTGCGTCAGACCAGGCTCGGTGCAATGAACTGGCTGGAGACGGATGGCACTCCACACGCCGTGTTTCCCGCCATCCCCGCCACGATTTCCCTGAGCCGTCCCGGCGCTGAAGCCTTGTTTGCAGGATCGCGGCAGACCTACGCGCAGGCATCCGAGGCGCTGCTCGCAGGGAAACCGCGCCGCGGTGCGCTGGGGGTTCACGTGAAGGTGGACATCCGCAGCGTGCACGCACGCGTGGAGAGCCCGAACGTCGTTGGAATCGTGCGCGGCTCGGATCCGAAACTGCGCGACGAGTTCGTCGTGATCACCTCCCACCTCGATCACCTCGGGATCTCCGACCCGGTGAACGGTGACTCCATCAACAACGGGGCAATCGACAACGCCTCAGGCATCTCCATCGTTCTCGAGATGGCCCGGGTTCTGGCCAGTTCGAAGCCGCGCCGTTCGATCGTCTTCGTGGCGACGACCGGCGAAGAGAAAGGGCTTCGTGGCGCCGACTATTACGCAAACAATCCAACCGTGCCCTACGAGTCGATCGTCGCGAACGTGAACATCGACGAGGTCTACCTGTTCGGGCCGTCCAGAGACATCACCGTCATCGGGGCGGAGAACTCCGACCTCGGCGCCACCTCCGAGCGAGTCGCGGCCACAATGGGCATCGAACTGAGTCCCGACCCGTTTCCGGAGGAGGTCGTGTTCGTCCGGAGCGATCAGTATCCATTCGTCAGGCGCGGCATTCCGGCCATCTTCCCGATTGCGGGAAACCGGCCGCTGGATGGGAAAACCGACCTGCGCGCGATGCAGGCTGCGTGGAACCTGAATCGGTATCACCAGCCCGGTGATGACATGAACCAGCCGCTCGACTACAGGCCCGGTGTCCAGATGGCCGAGTTCGGAATGCGCGTGGTACTCGACATCGCCAACCGCGAAGCACGGCCGAAGTGGAACGAGGGAAACTTCTTCGGACAACACTTCAAGCGTAAATAGGAATGTTCCGGGATTTCGGTGGGGTTTCCGACCCACCAAGGTCTGTCATCGTGAGCCGGCGAAGTGAATCCTCGTGATGAGGCTGCGAGGACGCACTCCGCCGACTCAGCATGACAGGTCCGGTTTCTTACCTCAGTCGCTTCGGAACGCGGTTCATTGGCTTCTAAGAAACTCCCAGTATTTATGCGGGTTTGAGAGGCTGGCGGGCGTCCTCGCCCGTCGTGCGCCGCAGCGCACTGCTCTCGTGCATCTCACGCGGCACGAGCCAACGTCGCCGCGATTTGCAACAGGGCACTGGCCGGCCCGGACGCCGTCCAGCACAGGCGAGACGCCTGCGAGCCTTCAGGAGCGCCACGGTTTCTTACCTCAGTCGCCGCGGAAGCGCGGTTCATTGGCTCAGGATAGACATTTGGATGGATCCGTCCGTTTCGAGACGGACATTCCCCGGCCGAACCCTCGCTTCCGCCGCTTTCCCGCGATAGCATAGGCGGCCCGCCAAACGCAGCAAAGCTTCAGGAGAATTGAATGTCTGTCACAGCAGAGGAGCGTCAGGTCGAACTGATCGACCGGCTGGCAGCCGAAGCCCGCTCACGCGTCGCCCCGGAGCACGCCGATAGCATCGAAAACTTCGTCCGTCGTTACTTCGCCCACGTGGCGCCGGACGACGTCATCTACACCTCGTTCGACACACTCATCGGCGCAGCGCTCTCCCTCTGGGAGTTCGGCGCCGAGCGCGAGCCGGGCGTCCCGAAGATCCGCATCTTCAATCCCAGCAGCGAAGAGGGGGGATGGACGGTCGAGCACACCGTGGTGGAAATCGTGAACGACGACATGCCTTTCCTCGTCGACTCCGTGTCTGCCGAGATCACGCGCGTAGGCCGCAAGATTCACCTGCTGCTCCATCCCGTCTTCCGTTCGGTTCGCGACGCGAAGGGCCGGCGGCTGGAGATCACCGACACACTCGTCGCTCCACCGAATGCCGTGGTCGAATCGTACATGCACATCGAGATCGACCAGGAGAGCGAGCCGGCTGAACTGGCTTCGATGCGCGCTGATCTCGAACGCGTGCTCCGCGAAGTACGCCGGGCAGTGGAAGACTTTCGTGCCATCCGCGCGAAGCTGGAGACGGAAGCGACGGTACTCGAGTCTGCAAAGCTGCCGATGCCGCCTGAGGAAGTATCCGAGGCCCGCGAATTTCTGCGCTGGCTCGATGACGGCAATTTCGTGTTCCTCGGCTATCGCAAATACCTCTTCTCCTCCCACGACGGCGGAGACTACCTGGCTCCGGCAGACGAACCGGGTCTCGGCATCCTCCGGGATGTCCGTCCCGAATCGGAACTTCGGGCCGCGCAGCCGTTGAGCGACGAGTTCAGCGAATACGCACGCCGCAAAGATCTCATCATCGTCACGAAGGCAAATAGCCGGAGCGTCGTGCACAAGCCGGTGCCGATGGACCGCGTCGGCATCAAGAGCTACGACGAGCAGGGCAACCTGATCGCCGAGCATCGCTTTCTCGGGCTCTTCACCTCGGCCGCCTACAGCCGGAGCGTGAGCGACATCCCGATGCTGCGACTCAAGGCCCGCCGCACCATCGAACGTGCGGGGCTCGATCCGCGGAGTCACAACGGAAAGGCACTCGTCGACATCCTCGAGACCTTTCCGCGGGACGAATTTTTCCAGATCACCGACACCGACCTCTTCGAGATCGCGCGCGGCATCCTCCTCCTGCAGGAACGCCAGCGCGTCGCGCTGTTCACGCGCGTCGATGTCTTCGAGCGATTCGTGTCGTGCTACGTCTACGTGCCGCGCGATCGATACACCCCTGACTTCCGGGAGCGTGCAAAAGCGATCCTCGAGCAGGCCTTCGACGGAACGGACACCCAGATCTACGACCATGTGACGAATGCGGCGCTGGCGAGGGGACTGTTCATCGTCGCCACCCCGGGGACGATTCCCGAAGTCGATGTCCGCCGCGTCGAGGCCTACCTGGCCGAGGCTGCACGAACCTGGAGCGACCGCATGCTCGAGAAACTCGTGCAGGCGCATGGAGAAGAAAGCGGGATCAAGCTCCATCATCGCTACAAGAAGGCGTTTCCTCTCGCGTACGCCGAGCGCTTTTCATCCGGCGCCACGCTCTACGACGTCGCGCATGTCGAAGAGGTGCTGGCCACTGGAAACCTCGTGGTCGATCTTTATCGGCATCGCGCCGAGGAGAGCGAGTTCCACTTCAAGATCATTCATTCGGGTTCACCGGTACCTCTCTCCGAGATCATGCCGCGGCTCGAAAACATGGGCGTGCGCGTGCAGTCCGAGATCCCGTACGAAGTTCACCCTCTCGGCGCATCGCAGGCCGTCAGAATTCGCGACTTCAGCCTGTCCGCGGCCGGTATGCAGGACGACCTGTCCGCGATCAAGGAAAAGTTCGAAGAAGCCTTCTTCCGCATCTGGAAGAAGGAGGCTGAGGACGATCCCTTCAACAAGCTGGTGATGCTGGCGGACCTCGACTGGAACGAGGTCGTGATCCTGCGCGCCTACTGCAAGTACCTTCGACAGATCGGCGTGAACCTGAGCGAGGCTTACATCCAGCAGACGCTGGTGAACAACCCTCCAGTGGCCCGTCTGCTCGTCCTGCTGTTCAACATGCAGTTCGATCCAGCCCTCGGGGCGTCGTCGTTGCGCGGAACCTCCAGCGCCTCGCCGACCATGACCGGCCGCGAGATGGCCACGCGGACGCTACGCACGCAGATCCAGGAAGCGCTCGAGGACGTCACGAATCCGGACGAGGATCGCATCCTCCGCCTGTACGTCAACCTGATCGATGCCACGCTGAGGACGAACTATTTCCAGCGCGACGCGAAGGGGGGCCGCAAGACCTACGTCTCCTTCAAGCTCGACTCGGGCGCGATTCGCGACCTGCCACTGCCGCGACCGATGTTCGAGATCTTCGTCTACTCGCCGTCGATGGAAGGCATTCACCTTCGAGCCGGGAAGGTCGCACGCGGAGGTCTCCGCTGGTCGGATCGCCGCGAAGACTTCCGCACCGAAATCCTCGGGCTGATGAAGGCGCAGAACGTCAAGAACGTGGTCATCGTCCCGATGGGTTCGAAGGGTGGCTTCGTCGTCAAGAATCCTTCGTCCGAGCGCGAGGTGTTTCAATCCGAGGGCATCGAAGCGTACAAGACGCTGCTGCGGGGCATGCTCGACATCACCGACAACAGGAACGGTGACGAGATCGTCCCGCCGGTCGACGTGGTGCGGCGCGATCCGGACGATCCGTATCTCGTCGTGGCCGCAGACAAGGGAACCGCCACATTCTCCGACATCGCCAATGGCGTGTCGCTCGAGTACGGCTTCTGGCTCGGTGACGCGTTCGCGTCAGGTGGCTCGGTCGGCTATGACCACAAGAAGATGGGCATCACCGCCCGTGGCGCATGGGAAGCAGTCAAGCGGCACTTCCGCGAGATCGGCGTCGATACGCAGAGCCACGACTTTACGGTCATCGGGGTCGGCGACATGTCGGGCGACGTGTTCGGTAACGCGATGCTGCTCTCGCCTCACATCAAGCTCGTGGCCGCGTTCAACCACTCGCATATGTTCTTCGATCCCAACCCGGATCCGGCCGTCGCAATCGTCGAGCGGCAGCGGATGTTCGACGAGCGGCTGAACTGGAACGCGTACAACCCGGCACTGATCTCCGCAGGCGGCGGCGTCTTCGAGCGCAATGCAAAGACCATCACCGTCTCCGACGAAGTACAGCAGATGTTCGAGCTCCCTGAGAAGACACTGGCGCCGGCCGACCTGATCCGCGCTGTTCTGCGGGGACGGGCCGACCTGCTCTGGCTCGGTGGAATCGGGACGTACGTGAAAGCCAGCTGGGAGGATCACGTCGCGGCGCGTGACCGTTCGAACGATGGGCTGCGCGTGAGCAGTGACGAGCTGCGCGTGCAGGTCGTGGGCGAGGGCGCGAACCTCGGATTCACACAGGCTGCCCGTATCGAGTTCGCCTTGAGCGGCGGAAGGATCAACACAGACGCCATCGACAATTCCGCCGGCGTCGATACGTCCGACCACGAAGTGAACATCAAGATCCTGCTGTACGACGCGATTGCCCGCGGCGAACTGGCCGGGATCGAGGAACGCAACACCCTGCTGGCCGAGATGACCGATGAGGTTGCCCACCTGGTCCTGCGCGACAACTACGAACAGACCCAGGCAATCACCATCGCCCAGTCGTTCGGCGAGTTGGCGCTCGATGACCAGGCCCGCTTCATGCGCGCACTCGAAAAGGCGGGGCGGTTGAACCGCGCCGTCGAAGGGTTGCCAGACGACGAAACCATTGCCGACCGTCATGCCGCTCACCTCGGCCTGACCCGCCCCGAACTGGCCGTGCTGCTCGCCTATTCGAAGATCGTGCTTTACGCCGACCT
This sequence comes from Thermoanaerobaculia bacterium, assembly GCA_046590585.1. Taxonomy (GTDB): domain Bacteria; phylum Acidobacteriota; class Thermoanaerobaculia; order Gp7-AA8; family Gp7-AA8; genus JBKJVD01. Next base: position 26,377 of record JBKJVD010000040.1, read on the forward strand.
GCTCGCGTCGGATCTTCCGGACGACCCGGTGCTCGCGAACGAACTGCGGCTCTACTTCCCGACGCTCGTTCGCGAACGTCACCCGCAGACGATCGAACGTCATCGCCTGCGCCGCGAGATCATCGGCACGTACATCACGAACGGCATCCTCAATCGCGTCCGCCCGACGTTCATCTGGCAGGTGATGGAGGAGACGGGCAAACCAGTGGGTGACGTCGCCCGCGCGTTCACGATCATCCGCGACTCGTTCAACCTCCGCCCGATCTGGGACGAGATCGAGTCGATGGACAACAAGCTCGCCGCATCGGCGCAGACCGAAATGCTGGTGGCCGTCGGCCGCTTCCTCGAGCGCGCGATCGTCTGGCTCCTTCGCAGCGGCTACGAACGGCTCGACATCGCCGGCTCGACTGCCGAGTTCCAGCCGCGTCTCACGGCTCTCGAGCAGAATCTCGACGCCATCCTGCCGCAGCCGCTGCTCGTGGCCCGGCAGGCGCGCGAAGCCGAACTCGGCACCCAGGGAATCCCGCTCACGCTGGCGAAACGAATCTCATCGCTCGATGCGATGAGTTCCGCACTCGACATCGTACGCATCGCACGCGACGGACGGACGCGAGATCGCTCCTCAGTCGAGCAGGTCGCACGCGTTTACTACGGCCTCGGTGCGCGTTTCGGCCTCGATCGCCTCCGCACCGCCGGAGCGCAGATCGCAGCCGACACGCCGTGGCAGAAGGCTGCGGTGATGTCGCTGATCGACGACCTGTACCAGTACCAGAGCGCCATCGCCTCGCGAGTGATCGTGGAGGGCAATGGCGACGCCGATCCCGTCGACCCGTGGCTCTCGCAGAGAAGCCGGGTGGTGGAGCGCGTCGACCAGGCCATGAACGAACTCCGCGCAGCGCCCGCCGTCGATCTCGCGATGCTCGCAGTGGCATCGAAGCAGCTCAGGACTCTGGCCGAGTCATGAAGTAGATGACTTGAGCGCGACGTGGCACGACCGCGTCGCGCTCAAGGCCGCGATCTGGCGATCGCCTGGCTTTACCGGTCGAAGCCTTCGAGGAGCACGCGGCTGAACGCTTCGGCTGGCGTGTCGCCGATGCGATAGGCCTCGGGGCCGAGGCGGTAACGGAAGATGGCGCGGCCGTTCTTCGTGATCGTGGCGGTTGCGCTCCGCTCTTTCCTGCCGCGTCCCAGCGGGCGGATCATGCCTTCGAAGTGAATGACCACGCTCGCGCCGTCGCCGATGGTGACATCGGAGAGTTCATTGCGAAGGATCTTTGCGAGTTTCAACTGCCCGTCGCCGGCACCGAGGATCGAGACCTTCGACACGCCGCTCAGTTCGCGCTTGAGGCTCTCCATCTGCGCCTCGTTCGCGTCGGAATCGCCGCCCTCGATGTAAGCCGTGCCACTGAACGCGGGCGCGGTCACCTGCGGCGTCTCCTCCGCGACCTCTGCTTGCGTGGCGGTGGGTGGAGGAGGTGCAGGGCGCCTCGCAGGCGGAGCTGTCGTTGCGGTCTGAGGCGGCGCTGCAGTGGCAGTGGTGGCTGTCGTTTCCGTAGCGGTGACTGGTGCAGGCGCGGTGAGTGTCGTGTCGGTGGTGCCTGCGGCGGGAGGCACGACGTCGAGGTTCGATGTCGCGGTCGTCCCTGTGGTTTGCGCGATCGACGCGGATGCGGTCGTGGCCGTGACTGCGGGGTCTGGGCGAGTCGCCTTCCAGACGTAGAAGAGCGTGCCGCCGACGCCTGCGGTGAAGATCAGCAGCAGAGTGATGATCAGCGGCGCATTCGAGCGTCGTGGTGGCGGTGGATCCTCGACTACCGTTCGCACGGCGGGTGCTGATGGCTGCGGCACGGCGACGGTGCGCGCCTTGTGCAGTTGTGGCGCGTCGGCCGGGAGCGGCGTTCGGATCGTCTGCGCGGTCGCGACGTCGGACGGTGCGCCCCCCATCGGAGGAGGCGGCGTGACTCGCATCGTCGAGTCGCCGTCGAATGGAGAACCGACGTTCATGGTGCGCATCGCGCTCTGGTCGGGGAGGGAGAGCATCACCGTTTCGAGGGCGGCCGCGAACTCGCGTGCGTTTGCGTAACGCTGCGTGCGGTCGCGCGCCAGTGCTTTCTCAAGCACCGTCTGCAGCCGTGCTCCGCCCGGGATCCCATCCAGCGCGGGTGGTTTGGCTTCGCGTTCGCGCGAATGCAGCATGACGTATTCGTGCGGCGACGTGGCCTCGAACGGTGGGCGCCCGCTCACGAGTTCGTAGAGCACCATGGCGATGGAGAAGAGATCGGCGCGCCCGTCAATGCGCTCGTCATCGCCGAGATAGCCGAGTTGTTCGGGCGAAGCGTAGCGAAGCTTGCCGACGAAGACGCCAGCGCGTGTGGCGCCGTCGTTCTGATCGTCCAACTTTGCCACGCCGAGGTCGATGATCTTCACCCGTTCGGAACCATCCGGATCGGTCAGGACCATCAGGTTCTCCGGACTGAGATCACGATGCACGATTCCGGCGCGGTGAATGGCGTCGAGGCCGGCCAGTGCCTGAATGATCAAATGGATGGCGTAACGCGGCGGCAGAGGTCCGCGGAGACGCGTGCGCTGCGCCAGGTTCTCGCCGTCGATGAACTCCCAGACCATGTAGTGCGATCCGTCGGGAAGCGACGCAAAGTCGTGGAGCGTGGCGACGTTCTGGTGTTGCACCCGCGTTGCGGCGCGGGCTTCGCGAAGGAACCGCTCGTGCGCGTCCTGGCTGCCGGAGATCTGCGGCCGGATCACCTTGATCACCCGCATGTTGCCGAGCAGAACGTGCTCCGCCTTGTAGACGTCGCCCATTCCGCCTGCACCGAGGCGGTCGACCAGGCGGTACTTTCCATCGATGGGCTGGTCCGCGTAGGTGCGTGCAAAATCGGTCACCTGCTCGCCACAGAACGGGCAGGCTCGGTACGATCGATCAATCTCTTTTTTGCAGCGAATGCAGTGAAAGGCCATCGGTGTCTGACGATGATATCCCGTGCCTTCGTGCGGAGTGGGTCCAGAATCGGTCGACGTGAGCCACATCACGCGCGTGGCCGGATTTAGGCGTACAGTAGCCCTCGGTCCAATCAGTCAGGAGATGAAGATGATCAGGAAGGTCGTTTCGATGGCTGTCGCTTCCGCTCTGCTGTGCCTGTCGTCGTTTGCGCAGAGTGTCGATCCGCTGTTTGTCCGGGACGCGGTCGGGGTGAAGCGTTCGGCGGCGGCTCCGCGCCTGGCAGAGAACGCGAAGATCGCCGCAGCTCTGGTTCTTCCAGCGGCCGTCTCGGCAGTCCCTGAGGAAATCGACGCCGTCCGGGCATGGAATGAGGCTGGAAACCGTCCTGCAAAGAACGGATTCACCCGTCGCTTCTCCGAGGCGCTCTCGGTCAAAGTCGGTGCGGCCGCTTCGTCGAAAGAGGGCGTAACGCCGCTCGCGCGAGGGATTCTCTCGAGCTCCAAGAACGGCGTGATCTGGAGCGGGGTAGTCCATGTTGCGGGCGCGTACCGCACCCGGCTCCATCTCGAAAACGTGAAGCTCCCCGAGGGTGCGGTGCTCTGGGCATACGGCAAGAGTGATGAACCGACCGCCTTCGGTCGCGAACTGGTGGATGAGCAGGGTAGCCTGTGGGTGCCGAGTGTGGGCGGTGATACCGTCTACCTCGAGATCGAAGTGCCGACCCCGAAGAGCGAAGCTGATTCGGCCGAGTTCACGTTGACCGGACTGCTCGAGATCGTCGCACCGGCAGCGACGACACCGAGCCCGAAGGCGGATGACACTCCGACCTGTCTCCTCGACGTGACGTGTGTCAGCACATCAACGCTCGGCCTCATCAACGAGTACAGCAGGAGTGTCGGCCATTTGCAATACGTGAAGGACGGCAGCGGCTACGTCTGTACCGGCGGTCTGGTCAACGACAGCGACTCCAATACCTTCATCCCGTACTTCCTCACCGCGAACCACTGCTTCTCCAGCCAGACCTCGGCGACGAGCCTGGAGGTCTACTGGGACTGGCGTTTCTCGAGCTGCGACTCCAGCTCGATTCCTAACCCTCCGGTCAGTACGCGGAGCATTGGCTCGACGCTCCTCGCCACCAGCGCCTCGAATGACTTCACGTTCCTGCGACTCAACAGCGTTCCGGCAAGTCGCATCTTTCTCGGTTGGAACGCCGGTTCCATCAGTGAGGGCTCGACGCTCTTCCGGATCTCTCATCCGGCCCCTGAGCAGTACGGACCGCTGCCTCAGATGTTCTCGACGACGATCGTCGACAGTGCCTTCGGCTCGTGTTCGGGCCGCCCGCAGAGCGACTACATTTATTCGACTGGCGGCACCGGTGGGGTTTACGGGGGAAGCTCGGGATCGCCGACGATCAATGCGTCGGGGCAGATTCTCGGACAGCTGTTCGGCTCATGCGGTCCTGACCCGAGCGCGGGCTGCGATGCGCGTAATGCCACGGTCGATGGCCGTTTTTCGCAGACGTTCAACTCCGTGAAGCAATACCTGCAGGGTTCGTCGGGGACGCCGCAGCCGTGTGTCGAGAGTTCGACCACGACGTGCCTGTCGGGCAACCGCTTCGCAATCTCCGTCAACTACAGCACTGCGTCCAGTGGGAGTGGTCAGGGAAAGCCGATCAAGTACACGGCGGATTCGGGTCTCTTCTGGTTCTTCGAGTCTACGAACATCGAGATGCTCGTGAAGGTCCTGAATGCATGCAGCGTGAACAATCGTTTCTGGGTATTCGGCGCTGCATCCACGGATGTCGGTTACACGATCACCGTGCGCGACTCGCAGGCTGGAACCAGCAAGACCTACACGAATCCGGTGGGAACCCGTGCGGCGGCGATCACCGACACCGGCGCGTTCGTCTGTCCCTGAGCAACAAGAACCAATGCGCGAAAAGGGCGGCCTCGCGGCCGCCCTTTTGCTGCTGGTTCGATGCGAATGCGTCAGGCCGACAACTTCTCCCAGTCCCCATCAGGCGCGTCATTGGCGAGTGCCAGGCCGCCGTCTGAACCGATGAACACCGGGTCTTCCATGAAGGTGACGTGACCGCCGCCGACTTGCTTGAGAGCCTCCTGCAGCGCTTCCGCAAGTCCCTTGATCAACCCGCCGCCGCCCGAGACGATGATGTGATTGCGCACCTTCTCCTGGAACTCCGGCTCCACTCGTGCGAGCAGGTCGAGCATCGTCTCGACGATTGGCGCCACGATGGTGTCGCAGGCCGCCTTGATCTCGCCTGTGATGTCGATTTCGGTTGGTACACCCTGCACCGGTGCGGTGACCAGCGCCTTGGTACTCGTGTCACCGACGAAGCTGTATTTTTCCTTCCACTCACGCACCATGAAGATGGTGAAGTTGGCCTGGGGGTAACGCTCTTCGAGGAGCTTGAGAAGCTGCGCGTCGACCGAATCACCGGCCACGGTG
>JBKJVD010000103.1:0-12455 GCA_046590585.1 Thermoanaerobaculia bacterium
CTCCGAGGAACCCCCGAGGAACGGGCAAGTGCACCAACGAAGAGAGGTGCGCGGGGTTCACCCGCGGACCTCTCTCGGGGATTACCAGATCATCCGGAGGCCGACTTGTGCCTGGCGTGGGTCGCCGGCGCCGCTCTGCACGGTGCCGTCGAAGTTGAAGATGAGGTTCGTGACCTCGGGGCGGCGCAGGTTTTTGCTGTTGAAGAGATTGAATACGTCGAGGGCCGGTTCCAGCGCATACGCGCCAAACTGGAATCGGCGCGACAGGCGGAAATCAAACGAGGAGAAGGTGTTGTCCTTCCTGCCCAGGTTGCGCTGCGTCACCGACCCGTCCTTGTTGATGCGGTCGCCGGGCGTCTGGGCATCGGCTCCCGATGCCGTGATCGATTTAGGCTGCGCGGAGCGGTACGAGTAACGGACGTTGAAATCGAGGCCCATCGGGGCGTTCCAGAGCAGCCAGGAGTTCAGGCGATGGCGCTGGTCGCGATCGGAGTATCCGTACTCGGCGTCGAGATCCGTGATCTTCGCGTAGCGGAACGAGAACGGATCGCGCTCGTTGTCGTCATCCGACTTGTCCTTAGAGTAGGTGTAGTTCACCTGGTACTGAAGGTTGTTGATCGGGCGGCGCGTCACGCCGAGCGTCACGCCCTGATACAGGCTCTTCGCGGTCGACTCGATCACGGTCAGCGTGCCGATGCCGTTCCTGCCGCCGGCACCCAGACCGCTGCTCCACGGTCCGCACGCGAACGAGCATCCAGCCGGTGCATTGCCCAGGAGCGGGTCGTTCGCGTTGACGAAGCGGGTGATGCGATCGCCCTTCGCGTAGTTGTACTTCACGAGGAACGCGTAGTTCGCGATCAGCTCCTGCTCCCACGACACACTTGCCGAGCGCGTGCGCGGATTGCGGAAGTCCTTGTCGAACACGAATACGTCCGGATGATCTGGAGCGCCGACACAGGACGCGGAGAGTTTGTTTGGATAGGCGGGGAGGCAGCCATCGAAGTTGACCGCGCTATTGCGGAAGATGGTCTGTCCACGGCTACCGTTCGTCGAGCGTGACGACGCGAGCGTCAGGCCTGGAACGCGGCCGTGGTACACGCCTGCGCTCATCCGGAACACCTTCTTGCCGTCGCCGCCCGGGTTCCACGAGAGACCGAAGCGCGGCTGAAACATCTTCTTGTCGGACGGAATCGTTCCATCGGAGGGGAACTCATGTCCGTTCGAAGTCTTGCCGATGAAGTCCTTGTAGAACACCTCGCTCGGCGGCGTGATCGGATCGGGCTGGATCTGCGCCTCCCAACGAAGTCCGTACTGCACGTTCAGGTCGTGAGTCACCTGCCAGCTGTCCTGGAGGAAGACAGCCGGCTCGGTCTGCGGGATGCTCTGGGTCCCCGCTTCTTCCGCTGTCAGTCCGCCCACGCCAGCCTGCTGCAGAAACAGATAGACGGGTCCAACCACGCTCGAACCGGCGGGGCAGACTCCCGTGGCCGACGACGTTCCATTCGAGCATTCCACGTACTTCGGGTTGTTCAGATAGTTGAGGAAGCCATCCGTGGAACTGAAGATGTAGCGTCCATTGGCGAATCCGATGAAGGTCTGGACCGAATTCACGCGGTTGTAGTCGAACCCGGCCTTGATGGAGTGCGAGCCGAAGAGGTACGACACGTTGTTGGTCAGCTGCACCCGCGTGTCGTAGTACTCGACCGGGATGAAGAATGGCAGGCCGAACCGATAGGATCGTCCGAAGTCGAAGGCGGTGTCAGGAAGGGGTCGCGACTGCCCGGTGATGTTCGGGCCGTTGTAAGTGCGGGGACGATTTTCTTTCGCGTACTGGAAACGGAACTCGTTGAGCAGGTCGTTTCTGAGAGAGCTGACCAACTGGCCGCTGATGGCGTTCGAGTCGTTCTTCTCGCTCGCGTTCGCGCTGGTTCCCCATGAGTCGACGTCGAACGTTCCGTTGTCCTGCTGTGAAAAGGTGTAGTTGTAGCGCAAGGTGGCGATGTTGCTGTTGCTGGCGTTCCAGTCTGCCTTGAGCAGGATGACCCGCGCATCGTTGGTACGGTCGATCGCGCCGTTCTCATTCGGGCTGCCCAGGCGGGCGAACGCATCGACGACACGTTGCTCGATCCGCCCCGGGTTGGTCTGCTTGGTAGTGGAAGCATTCTGCAGGTCGACGGCGCCGAAGTAGAAGACGCGGTCACGAACGAGCGGGCCGCCCACCGTGAATCCAGTCTGGAATTGATTCGAGTCGTATTTCGGCGCGTCCGTGCCATCACCGTTCTTGGCGCGCGAGGTCAATGCATCGTTCTTGAAGACGACATGTGCGGTTCCCATCATGTCGTTCGTGCCCGACTTGGTGATGACGTTCACGAAGCCCGACATGGAGCGCCCGAACTCGGCGTTCGCGCCGTCGGCGACGACGACCATCTCCTTCACGGCATCGAGGTTGAACGTGAAAGCGGGGCGCTGGCCGCCGCGCTGCTCACCGAAGAACGGGTTATTGAAGTCGGCGCCGTCCACGGAGATGTTGTTGGAGATGCCTTTCTGGCCGTTGATCGAGAGTTCGTCACCATCAGGACCCTGCACGATCGTCACGCCCGGCGTGAGCTTGGTCAGTTCAAGATAGTTGCGACCATTATTCGGCAGTCCCGCGACCGACTTCTCGTCGATGCGCGTGGCCCCCTCGGTGCGTGCCGTATCCACGAGCGGACGTTCCGCAGTCACGACGATCTGTTCGGCGGCCGCGGTCTGCGACATCCGGATCGTGACCGTCAGCGTCTGGCCGACGCCGAGGTCGAAACCCTTGACCAACTGGGGCGCGAACCCCTCGAGCGAAGCCGTCGCTTCGTACGGACCGAGAGGCAGCAGCACTCCCCGGAAACGTCCCTGCGAATCGGTGACGAGAGTCTGCCCATAATTCGTCGCCGTGTTCTTGAGCACGACCGTGACGCCGGGAAGGACGCCGCCGGTGCCATCGACGACCGAGCCCTCCAGCACGCCCGTGGTGGCCTGGGACTGGGCAAAGACAGAGTTTGGAAAGGAAGCCAGGAGTAGACAGACGAGGATCAGCCGGAGAAGGGGCATTCTGCGCATCACGCCTCCAGAAAAATTGGGTGTTTGGAACTGATTGGAGTCTTTCGAACACGCTACCCCCGCAGCGGGGGTGCGGTCAATGGTGGAGGCCGGTAAATTCATCGCTTCCTCGGGTTTTGACGTAGGCCTTGAATGCGAAGGCAGAAGGCAGAAGGCAGAAGGCAGAAACTAGAAACCAGAAACCAGAAACCAGAAACCAGAAGGCAGCGTGGGGAAGGGGGAGGAGCGAGGCACGGCTTTCGGTTCCTTCCATCAACGTTCTGCGTTCTGCCGTTTTCTGCCTACTAATCTCTAATCTCTGCCTTCTGCCTTCTGCCTTCTGGTTTCAGGTCTCTGGTTTCAGGTTTCTGGTTTCAGGTTTCTCCCTCCCAGTTCCGCCCGTGCGATCATCTCCACGTGCTGATCCATCGTCCCCGGCTGCTTTCGCTCGATGTGTTTCGCGGGATCACCGTGGCCGCGATGCTGCTGGTCAACAACCCTGGGTCCTGGACGGCTGTGTATGCTCCCCTCGAGCATGCCGAGTGGCACGGGTGGACGCCGACTGACCTGATCTTTCCGTTTTTTCTCTTCATCGTCGGCGTGACCACGCATATCTCCATCCGGGCGGCACGCGAGCGAAGCGCGGATGACGAGCGTCTGGTGGAGCGCATTCTCAAGCGCGGTGTGGTGATCTTTCTCTGCGGCCTCGCCCTCAATGCCTTTCCGTTCTACTGGTGGGGAAAAATCCCGGGCAATCTCGATCCGACGATGTTCGAGCGCGTGCTGTGGCGATTCGATCACCTTCGCGTCATGGGAGTCCTGCAGCGCATCGGCATCGTCTATCTGGTCGCTGCGCTCATCACGTTGAAGACGAACTGGAAGCAGCGTGCGGTCGTGACCGCAGCGCTGCTTCTCAGCTACTGGTTCGTGATGATGCGAATCCCGGTGCCGGGGACTGGGGCCACCGGACTCCTGGCGATCCAGGACGGCACGAACACGATGGCGGGGTGGATCGATCGCCTGCTGATCGGCGAGAAACATATCTGGTCATCGACGAAAACGTGGGATCCCGAAGGAGTGCTGTCGACTCTCCCGGCGATTGCCACGGCACTCTTCGGAGTCTTCGCAGGCGAGGGGATCACGAGCGAAGCCAGGACGCTGCCGAGACGCATCCTCTCGCTGTACGGGTTCGGGGTTGCCGGGTTGATTGGCGGCATCGCCTGGGGACTGCTGTTTCCGATCAACAAGAGTCTGTGGACGAGTTCCTACGCGCTCTTCACTGCGGGCTTCGCTGCCGTGGCGTTGGCGACGTGCATGTGCACGATCGATGTCCTGAAGTGGTCGTGGTGGACGAAGCCATTCTTCATCTTCGGGGTTAATCCGCTGATCGCGTTCGTCGGATCGGGCGTGATGGCGCGCCTGCTGTCGATCATCAAGCTCGACATGAACGGCCAGCCGATGTCGCTGCAGCGCGTGAGTTACGAGTGGGTCTATGCGCCCTGGTTCATTCCCGAAGTCGCATCCCTCCTCTGGGCGCTGACCTTCGTCGCGATCTGGTTCGGGATTCTGGCGTGGCTCTATCGCCGAGGAATCATCCTCAAGGCCTGAGACGCGTGGCGGCAGCGGGCCATCTGCTTCGTTGTCGCTTCGGGCCAACGACTCGACGTAGAGATGCCACGCCTCGCCGTTGCCCCTCGCTCCGCCTCGCAGCTGACCCACTGCCACCACGCTCACGTCGAGACGCGTGGCGGTGTCAATTCAGCATTCAACATTCAGCATTCAACATTTCGTACCTCACCAGTCCCGCGTAACCCCTCGCAGGCGATCGCGTTCCTGGAGCAGTTGCGCGACGACGCTCACCGCGATTTCCTGGGGGTGGTTGGTGCCAAGGGGCAGGCCGACGGGGCAATGAAACCGTGTCCGGGATTCTGGTGGCAGGCCGGCCTCGGCGATGTCCTGTTCGAGGCGCTTTGCCTTGGCCCGGCTTCCGATGACTCCCAGGAAGGGGAACGTACGCGTCCGCAAAATTTCCAGAAGGATCGGTTTATCCGTGGTGTGACCGCTGCTCATCAGGATGACGAACGCATCGCCGGGGATTGCGCTGACTACCGAGGGCATGTCAGGAGTCACGCACGCCTGAAGCCGCGGTGACGCCGGCAGGCGTTCGATCCATTCCGCGCGCGGGTCGTAGCAGTTGATGCGGCAGTCGAGACGCTCGAGCATCGTGATGAGCGCATTCGCGACATGTCCCGCGCCGAAGACGACTACGTTCCAGGTTGAGACGTTGAACGCTTCGAGATAGACCTTGACCATGCCGCCGCAGGTCATTCCGATGTCTTTGTTCAGCTGCCACTGAAAGAAGCGCGGAGACTCGCCGCCATCGAGCATCGCCAACGCTTCATCCAGCGCGCGCCGCTCGATCTTGCCGCCGCCGACCGTCCCGAAGTGCAGCCCGTTCCGCGTGACGATCATCTTCGACCCGCGCTGATTCGGCACGCTGCCGGCGACATCGACGACCGTTACCGAAACGCACGGAGCACCCGCGGCGATCAGGTCGTTCAGCGTCTCGAAAAAAGTCATCCCGCCGAGGATAGCGGATGTCAGAAGAATCGATACGCGAGTGCGTACGCTGTGGCCAGGAGCGACGAGAAGATGCTGCTGCCGAGGAAGCGCCAGCGCAGCGGGAGGCGCATCTGGATCAGGTAGTTGCCAGCCAGGGAGATCGGCAGGTTCACTATGAACGACTTGCACGCGATCGTGAGCGTGGCGAGGTACGCCGCGCCGTGCAGGAGTGACGCGGGATCGGCCGCAAGGCGGATGAAGAGCATGTGTCGCGCGATCCAGAGAGGATTGAAGTAGAGGATTGCGCCAAGCGTGCGGCCGATCCAGTTCAGGTGGCGATCGGAACGCGCCAGCAGTCGCGCGAAGCGTTTGCGCTCCACGGTCGATTCATCGAACTCGAAGCGGTCGAGAAGGCGGAACCATCGCGGCACCTCGAAGCGATAGATCACGCCGCCGGCGACGGCCATGACCACGAGGCGCTGCCACTGCACATGACCGGAAATCAGCTGGGCGATGAGATCGCCGAGCGGATAGACGACCCAGCCGATGAGAGCGTCGCGCCACGAATGGCGTGGAGCGGCCGGCTCACTCACGCTGGTGCCGTAGCGCGCCGCGCCGCGGTGATCCGCATCAGGATCTCCTCATTCGTCGCGGGGAGCTTCAGGGTCGGTAAATCACCGTTAGTGAGATGTGAGATGGCGTTCTTGATCGCGGCCCAGACCGAGAGTCCTAGAAGCAGAGGAGGCTCGCCCACCGCCTTGCTGCCGTGGATGTTCACGGTGTTCGTGTCGTTGTCGATCCAATCGACGTTGAAGATCGCGGGGAGGTCCTGGATGTTCGGGATCTTGTAGGTCGTCGGCGAATGCGAAAGCAGCAGGCCCTTGTCGTTGTAGCGCAGTTCTTCGGTTGTGCACCAGCCGAGTCCCTGGATGAACGCCCCGATGATCTGTCCGCGGTCGATGCCTGGATTGATGGGCCGCCCGATGTCCATCAACAGGTCAGATCGGAGCACCTCCATCATGCCGGTGAAACGGTCGATGAGGACCTCGGAGACTGCGCATCCGTTCGTGAAGTAGAGGAACGGGTTGCCGCGGCCGTTTTCCGGATCCCAGTCGATGCCCTGAGTGGAGTAAAAGCCTTTCTCGCCCAGATGGATGCGCTCGCGATGGGCGATGCCGACCAGTTCGCGGAAGGGGAGCCGGGTTGCGGGTGCCTGGCGGTCGAAGACGACGCCTTCGAGGAACACGACATCGGCTTCGGGCGTCGTGCGACCGGCGGCAAGGCGTGTCAGTTGCGCGGCGGCGAGCGGAAGCAGCCGCTCGCGGATCCGCCGGCAGGCATCGACGGCGGCGCCGCCATTGAGGTCAGCCGCGCTCGACGCAGCCGTTGCGGAGGTGTTGTTGTTCTTCTCGGTCGATGTCGCCATCACGCGGACCGAAGAGGTGAGCACGCCCAACTCGTCAGCGACGAGCTGCTGAATCTTCGTGTTGACCCCCTGGCCCATCTCGGTTGCGCCTGTCGTGACCTGGACCGTGCCATCGAGATAGATGTTCACGAGCGCGTTGGCCTGATTGAGGAACTTCGTGTTGAACGAGATGCCGAACTTCACCGCGGTCAGTGCGATCCCCTTCAACTCGGTGCGGGATTCCTCGTTGAACTGGCGGATGGATTCCACGCGGTTGCGATAGTCGCTTTTCACGGCCAGTTCGTCGAAGAGGCGCGGCAGGGTGTTGTGCTTCACCGGCTGTCCGTAAGGCGTGACATTGCGATCGTCGATGCCGTAACAGTTGAGGCGCCGGATGTCGTAGGCGTCCCGTTTCAGGAAGGCGGCGATCTCCTCGATGATGTTCTCGATCGTGGCCACGCCCTGCGGTCCGCCGAATCCTCGGAACGCGGTGTTGGAAGCGTTGTTGGTGCGGCAGACCTTGCCGACGATTTCGATGTCGGGAATCCAGTAGGCGTTGTCGACGTGCGTCATGGCCCGGCCCATCACGGCAGGGGAGAGGTCGGCGAACGCGCCACCGTCGGAGTGCAGGCGGACGTCGAGCGCGAGAATCCGCCCTTCGTGATCGAACCCGACGCGATAGTGATTCTGGAACGGGTGCCGCTTTCCCGTGATCACCATGTCGTCATCTTTCGTGTAGGCGACACGCGCGGGACGCTTCGTCGTGTGCGCGACCAGCGCGGCGATCGCGGCCGGATGCGTGGCCTGACATTCCTTGCCGCCGAATCCGCCGCCCATCCGCTTCGTTTCGACGCTGACCTGGTTGAGCTGGATGCCGAGGATGTGTGCGATGACTTCCTGAACCTCGCTCGGATTCTGCGTCGATGAATGCACGACGATCGTGTCGTGCTCGCCCGGCACCGCCAGGGCGGCCTGCGACTCGAGGTAGAAGTGGTCCTGCCCGCCGCACTCGAAGATTCCTTCGAGAGTGTGTGGGGCGCGCGCCAGCGCGGATGCCGCATCGCCACGACGGATCATGCGTGTCGGGCCGATCCACGATTCCTTCGCGCGCGCGTCGTCGATCGTGAGGATCGGCTCGAGTTCTTCGATGTCGACCTGAACGAGGGTTTTTGCGTGGCGGGCCACCTCACGCGAGGTCGCTGCGACGATGACGATCGGATGCCCGATGAACGTGGTCTCAGATTCGGCGATGAGGTTTTCATCCTGGATGATGGGGCCGAAGAGGTTGTGTCTCGGGATGTCCTTCGAGGTCAGCAGCGCCACGACGCCTTCGAGGCGCGCTGCGTCGTCGAGCCGGATGCTGCGGATCCGGCCATGAGCGACGGGACTCCATACGAAGTCGACGAAGAGTTCATCGTGCAGGGGGGGGAGGTCGTCGATGTAGCGCGACCCGCCGGTGACATGACCGCGTGCCGAGTCGTGGGGGATGTTCTTTCCGACGTAACTCATGATCCTGCCCCGAGAAGCTCCGGCCGGGCTGCGGCTGCCAGGTCGAAGTAAAGCTTCATGAGGATGTTCTCCGCGAGTGTCGATCGGAATGCGGCCGATCCGCGAACGTCGGTGATCGGATGAATGGCCTCGCGAGCGATTTCGCCGGCCCGACGGAACGTCTCCTCGGCGATCTCTTTTCCCTCGAGGAAATGCTCGACGTCTGGCATTCGGATGACGGTTGCCGCCACGCCGCCGAACGCAACACGAACGCCGGAGAGGCGTCGATCCTCGACGCGCATCAGGAATGCTGCGGTGAACGCTGAAATGTCGAGGTCGCGCCGTTTCGAGACCTTGAATAGCCTGAGCGTTTCATCCTGCGAAGGAATCGGGATCGTGACGCGCGTGATCAACTCGTCCGGCAGGAGGTCGAGTGTCTTGTAGCCGCGGTAGAAAGCGTTGATGTTGACGCTGCGGATTCCGCGCGAGCTGGCGAGTTCGATTTCGGCGCCTGCCACGAACAGGAAGGGGAGAAGGTCTGCGATCGGCGAGCCGTTCGCGATGTTCCCGGCCACTGTCCCCGCGTTGCGGATCTGCGGCGAGCCGAAGAGCCGCAGGATCCGGTGCAGTTCGGGGATGGTGTGTTCGACTTCGCGCTCGAGTCGTGCCAGGGTCACGTTGGCGCCGACGAGCAGCCGTCCTTCGCCGGTCTCGAACCCGTGCATCGTGCCGACCTGTGCGAGGCTCATCAAGGCCGCCGGTGCGAAGGCGCGCTTGTTGTTGAGCACTCCGAGATCGGTTCCACCCTGGAGGATCACGACGCCGGGATGGTCGCGTTTGATGCTGAGCGCTTCGTCGACGGTCGTCGGTATGAAGAAGCGCCGCCGCCCGGAGTCGATCTGCGCGCCAGTGCGATTCGCCGCGATCGTCGAAAGCAGTGGCGCGGAGGGATAGAGCTCCGCCATCGTGGGACCGGCTGCGTTCGACGCTGCCATGGCCGCCTCGATGATCGACGAGTAGCCGGTGCAGCGGCAGAGGTTCCCCGTCAAAGCCTGTCGCACGTCGCAGGGCTGCCACGATGTCCCAGTCTCGACGAGTGCAGTCATTGCCACGACGAAGCCGGGCGTGCAGTAACCGCACTGCGCACCGTGATGGTCGACCATGCACTGCTGAATGGGCGAGAGTTCACCAGCTGGAGCCAGGCCTTCGACCGTTACGATGTGAGCGAGGTCGAGTTGTGCCATCAGCTGAATGCAGGAGTTGATCGGGAGATAGCGAAGCTTTCCCTCTTCTTCACGGCCGACCAGGACAGTGCAGGCGCCGCAGTCGCCTTCCTCGCAGACTACCTTCGTCCCGATCGAACGCTGGGACTGCCGGAGCCAGGTGGAGAGCGTGAGAAATGCCTCTTCCCCACGTACGCTCCGCTGCTGCCCGTTCACGAATAGGAGAAGCTCGTCCCTCATCGATCGGATGGTAGCAGACGGAATCGCGGGAGTCAGTCGCGGCTGGAGACGTGGATGCCGCGTTGGTGTTTGTGAGAAGTCGCTGACCGGACCGAACGTGGCTCCTGTCGTGCACCACAGAACGGCGTGATGAAGAAGATGATGCTCGCACTCGTGATGACCGTGATGATGGCGATTCAGGCTGCAGGGCAGCCCGCCGCAGGACAAGCCGCCGAAGGACGAGCCAATGACCAGGCAGCCCGAGGCGGTCAGTATGGCGAGGGAACGCCGCTCTCCTATCTCGTGCTCGGTGACAGCACCGCGGCCGGTGTGGGAGCTGACTATCAGCAGGGCATCGCAGTGCTCACCGCGAAAGCGCTGGGCGCAGGACGCCGGGTCACGATGACGAATGTCTCCGTCTCTGGCGCGAGAATTCGCGATGTGGTGCGGCTGCAACTGCCGACCGTCGCCGGAATGCGGCCGGATGTGGTGCTTCTCTCGGTCGGAGCCAATGACGTCACACACCTCACCTGCGTGAAGAGCATGCGGCGCGACCTGCGTGAGATTGTGGCGAAGCTCCGGATGATGAATCCGGGAATGGCGATCGTCATCACAGGATCACCCGACATGGGATCGCCTCCGCGGATCCCGCTACTGCTGCGTGGACTGGCCTCGCACCGCACCACTGTGGTCAACCGGATGTTCGTGGCCGAGGCCGCGGACCTTCACCTCACGTTCGCCCCGATCGCGAAAGAGACTGGTCCGCTCTTCAGGAAGGATCGATCGTTATTCGGAGACGATCGCTTTCATCCGAACGAACGCGGTTATGCGGTGTGGGTGGAGGTGTTGAACCGTGCACTTGCCGCTGCGCTCGCCAGAGGCTGAGGCAATCTTGTGTCAATCGCGAAACACACGTAAACGGATCGAGCGTTCTGGTTATCATTCACTCATGCGGATCAAATTTCTCCTGCTCGTCTCGATTCTGGCTTCCTTGTCGATCCCGGTGGAGGCGCAGCATCAGGCGACTCCCGTTGACGAACTGATTCGCCAGTTTCGGGCGGCCAACCCCGTTCACGATCACGCGGCGATGTTGAACGCGCCGACCACTCCGTCGTCTCCTGTGCCTGATGGTTTCGATGCGACCGCGGCGAAGACGTTCAACATCACGGCACATCAGTTCGCCTACACCGTATCGCCGCTGCCGTTTCAGGTGAATGCCGGCGACTCTGTGACCTTGAACCTCACATCCTCGGATGTCACCCACGGATTCCAGATGGAGCGCTACACCGGCTCGCTGACCATCCGCTCCGGCCAGACCACCACGCAGACGTTCATCGCCAACACAGCCGGCACCTTCACGTACTTCTGCACGATCTTCTGCGGAAGCGGGCACGGGGGGATGGATGGGCAGTTCGTGGTTACAGCGGCCAGCAACCCTGCGCCGACGGTGACGTCGTTCACTCCCACCAGCGGCTCGACCGAAGGCGGCACGAGTGTGACTGTGACGGGGACCAACTTTCAGGCGGGAGCGACCGTTCGCTTCGGCGCGGTCGACGCGACCGGCGTGACGTTCATCAGTTCCACGAGCCTGACCGCAACCGCACCAGCGCAGGCCGCAGGGAGCGTTGCCATTACCGTGACCAACCCGGACGGGCAGAACGCGAATCGCACAGGCTTCACCTATGTGGCGCCTCCCAGTGTGTCCATTACGACGGTGACGCCGGCGAGCGGTTCGACCGCGGGAGGAGAGACCATCGTCATCAGCGGCTCTGGATTCAATGCGGGAGCGATCGCGCTGATCAACGGACTGCCCCTGACGGGCGTGACTGTGACCTCGACATCGATCAGCGGCTCGACTCCTCGCGGTCCGGCCAACTTCGTGAGCAGTCTCATGGTCGATGTCGTGGTGACCAATCCCGATGGATCGTCGGCAACGAAGTCGAAGGGATTCACGTATACGGTGCCCGATCCGGCCATCGACTCGATCTCGACGCGCAGCGCTTCCCCTTCAGGTGGAACGCCGGTGACGATTTTCGGAAAGGGATTCACGAGCGCTTCGCCGATCAGCGTCTCGTTCGGCGGGATCGCGGGGACTGCGGTGACTGTGATCAACGCGACGACGCTGTCGGTGATCGCCCCCGCTCACGCCATCGGGGTGGTCGATGTCACCGTCACAGTGGGAACCAGGTCGGCCACGCTGGCCGGAGCGATCACCTACCAGGTTTCTACGCGACGACGCGCTGTCCGCTCGTAGGGACAATCGGGAATGGCGTGACCATTCGGCGTTCAGTCTTGCTGTACGCTCACGAAGCCGCTCACTCTAACGGCGAAGCGGCGACCTATCTCCCTTCTCCCCGCGTGGGAGAAGGCCTGCATGCAGGCAATCACAATAGAGACGGTTCTTGCGGCACGCCCACGAACACCCGTTCCTCTTACGGCGAAGCCGTAGCAATCTCCCTTCTCCCCGTGGGAGAAGGTGGCGCCGC
>JBKJVD010000165.1:0-9966 GCA_046590585.1 Thermoanaerobaculia bacterium
CCGCCTTTCCCAACAGCCAAAAGCCAACAGCCAGCCCCCCGATCACCCTTCGCGCAAAGCAGTCGCCACCGGCAGTCGTGACGCGCGAATCGCGGGGAACAGTCCGCCGATCAGGCCGATCAGCGCGGCATAGATGATTCCCTTGATGAGGAGCGCAGCATCCACGTCGAATGCAAACGCCACCTGGCTGAAGCTCCGCCAGTTGAGTGTTGCGGCGCGATAGCCGTCGAACGCGAGCCACGCCAGGCCGGCGCCGATCGCGCCGCCGATCACGGCCAGCAGCATCGATTCGATGAGAACCCCGGCGATCACCGGAGTGCCCTGAAATCCGAGGGCCTTGAGCGTGGCCATCTCGCGCGAGCGCGAAGAGACCGCGGTGTACATCGTGTTGAGGGCGCCGAACACGGCACCGACCGCCATGAGCCCGGCGATCAGCGACCCGAGGCCGGTGATCAGCTTGTAGAGCAGTTCCGACTGCTCGGCGTAATAGTCGGTCTCCCGGACCACTTTCACGTTCAGGCGAGGATCGGCAGTGAGCGTGTCCTTGAACTGCTGGAAGCTGCCGGGCGAGGCCAGTTTCGCCATCACGATCTGATACGTCGACCCGCGGCGATAGCTCGCGGCGAGCACCGGCTCGTCTGCCCACAGTTCCGACTCCGACAGCCCGCCTCTCGCTTCGAACTGTCCAACGATCGACCAGGTCGCCTGACCCAGGCGCAACTGTGAACCGACGTCCAGTCCCGCAAATGAAGCTGAAGCACCGCGGCCGACGATGATCTCGTTCTTTCCCGGGACGAAGTTCCGTCCCTTCACGATCTTCACTTCATCCCGCACGCCGAACGCTTCCTGATGCACGCCTCGCAGCGGCACATTCGCATCCGATCCAGTCGACTTGAGGGGAAGGTTGATGATGACGAACAGCTCGGCGGAAGAAAGCGGCTTGCCGTCCTTCCTGGCGAGGCCCGGCGCCTCCGCGATGATGCGCGATTCGTCGCGCCCGACGGCGCTGGTCATTTCGCTGTCCGCACCCGAACGCATGACGATGACCGTGTCCGGCGAGCCGGCGCTGGTCATCGTCCGCCGGAACCCCTGGGCGATCGACAGGACGCCGATGAAGACGGCCACGACTCCGGCAATGCCGAAGATGGCCGCGGCCGCGGAGCCCTTGCGACTCGGAAGCGTCCGGAGGTTGAAGGCAGTGAGAGCTGCAACCTGTGAGAACCAGTTCATCCCTTACTCCCTTCTCAAAGCATCGACGGTGTTGAGGCGCATGGCCTGCAGCGCGGGAAACAGTCCAGCCACCAGGCCGAGCCCGATGACCATGGCGATGCCGAGCAGCAGGTCGGGAATCGGAAAGTAGAAGACCGGGAGCGCGCCCTTGGTCGGATCACCGCGCGCGATCATCAGCCAGGCCACGACGAGCCCGAGACCTCCGCCCACGATTGAGAGGAGCGACGATTCGAGCAGCACCATGGTCAACACCTGCGTATCGGTGAACCCGAGGGCCTTGAGCACGCCCAGTTCCTGGGTCCGCTCGCGCACGGCCTGGGCCATGGTGTTGCCGGCGACGAGCAGGATCGTGAAGAAGACCGCCGTCAGAATGGCGGTCACGATCGCACCGATGTTACCGATCTGATCCGCGAACGACTTCATGAAAGCGCCTTCAGTTTCGGTCTTGGTTTCCGCGGGCGAGTTCGCAAACGTCTCATCGATCTTCTTCGCGATCTCGGCCGAGCGGCTCGCATCCTTTACACGGATCGTGTACCAGCCGACCTGCCCCTGCCCCCGTTTCCGGTTCTCGTCGAAGTAGTCGTGGCGGAAGAAGAGGTTGCTCGTATCGGTCCCCTTCTTCGCGCCGGTGTAGATGCCGACGAGATCGAACTCCCAGATCTTTCCCTTCTTCCCTTCCCAGATCGTCGCCTGGATCGGGATGCGATCGCCGACCTTCCAGCCGAAGCGGTTCGCAGTCACGCTCCCGACGATCGCGCCGGTCCGGGTCCGCAGCCATGCCTCTTTCTGGTCCTTCGGCAGGAGGTACTCGGGATACATCGCCAGCAACTCTTCGGGCTTCACCGGCATCTGGCCGAAAAAGTTCTTCGGCTCCTTGTAGATCCCGCCGAACCAGGTCATGTGCATGGCGTCCTGCACGCCATCGATCCGCTCGATGTCCTGCTCGTAACTCTGCGGCAGCAGCTGGATCAGCGAAACCTTATGCCGCACCACCAGCCGGTCAGCGCCGGCCACGTCGATCCCCATCGAGAACGACTTGCGGATTGCCGCGAGATACCCGAACAGGACGAACGCGATCAGGATCGAGAGCACGGTCAGCATCAGGCGAAGCCGATGTCGCTTGAAGTTACTCAGCACCAGGCCGACGAGTTTCATGACGCAGCCTCGGAGGACAGCCGGCCGTCGAGCAGATGGAGGATCCGGTTCGCTCGTGAGGCCGCGTGCGGATCGTGCGTGACCATGATGATCGTCTTCCCCTGCTCGCGATTGAGTCCCTGCAGGAGGTCGAGAATCCCGTCGCCGGTCTTGCGGTCGAGATCACCGGTTGGCTCGTCTGCGAGGATGATCGTGGGGTCGGTCACGATCGCTCGCGCGATGCCGACGCGCTGCTGCTCGCCGCCGGAGAGCGTTCGCGGTGTGTAGCTGGCGCGATGCTCGAGGTTGACGATCCGCAGCGCCGACTCCACATGCTTCTTCCGCTCGGCACCGGACAGCGACGTGAGGAGCAGCGGCAACTCCACGTTCCGCTGCGCCGTCAGCACCGGCAGCAGGTTGTAGAACTGGAAGACGAATCCGACGTGACGCGCGCGCCACGCCGCGAGCCGGCGGCTGTTCATGTCATCGATCCGTTCGCCACCGATGTCGATGGTGCCGCGCGACGGGCGATCGAGTCCGCCGAGCAGGTTCAGCAGCGTGCTCTTGCCCGAGCCGGAAGGACCCATCAGCGCCAGGAACTCTCCCTGCGCGATGTCGAGATCGAGCGCGGAAAGAACGTTGATCTGCTCACTGCCGCGCCGGAACACCTTCTCGACTCCACGCATCGTTACGATCGCATTGCTCACGGTTTCTCCCCTTCTTCGATCCGGACCCGCAGTCCGTCCTTCAAATCGTCTTTCGATCCGATGACCACGACCTCACCCGCAGCCAGCCCACTCGCGACGCGCGCCTGATCGCCGTCGGCAGAACTCACTACGATGGCGCGGCGGTCGAGTTTCGAATCGCCCACGACGAACACCACGTCACGCTCGCCATCGCGATGGACGGCGGCGCGCGGAACGAGCACCAAACGCTTCGCAGAAACCTGCGAGGGGTCATTCGACGCGAACGACACCTTCACTCCCATGTCCGGCAGCACGCGCGCGTCACGCTGGTCGAATCCGATGCGCACCTTCACGGTCGCCTTCTGTCGATCCGCCGTTGGAATCACCGTGATGACGTGAGCTGGAATCTGCCAGTCGGGATACGCGTCGAGCACCGCCGTCACTTTCTGGTTCGCGCTGACTCGATTGATGTACGACTCATTCACGTCGACTTCGACTTCGAGCGAGGCCATGTCGACGATCGTGCAGATGCCGGTTCGCGTGAATCCGCCACCGGCCGAATTGGGCGAGATCATTTCGCCCGGCTGCGCGTTCTTCGAGACCACGACGCCCGCGAACGGAGCGCGGATGACGGTCTCCTTCATGTCCTGCTGCCGGATGTCCATCTGTCGCTGCGCAACCGTCAGTTCGTCCTGCTGCGAGGCCAGGCGCGCACGAAGCGCATCCACCTGTGCCTTCGCGCGATCGAGGTCACTCTGGCTGGAGATCCGCTCGCCTGCCAGGCGAGCCTGCCGTTTGTACTCGATCTCCGCTTCCCGGATCCGCACGCGGGTCTCCTCGAGGGCGCTGCGTGCTGCGTTCACCTGCGCCTGCGCCAGCCCTGCCGTGATGCCTTCCATCGTCGCGTCGATACGCGCCAGGACTTGTCCTTCCTTCACGGGCATCCCCTCTTCGATGAGGACTTCGATGACCTTGCCGCTCACCTTCGATGAGACGGTGGCCTGCCGACGTGCGGTCACGTAGCCGCTTGCGTTCAGCACCGCCCCTCCGCTCGCCGCGCCCGCTTCTTCGGTGGCCGTGGCCACACGAACCGTCGCAGTACCGGGACGGCGCACGAGGAAATAGCCGATCGCTGCGATCGCCAGGATCGCAATCACGATTGCGGCGATGACGCCGCGTCGCGAGGAAGGCTCCTCATCACGGCGATCGATCCGCAGTTCATTCAGGGCGGAGGAATCGAGGGGCATGCGTCTCCTTGGAAACCGATTGCAGCGAATCGGGCAAGCCTAGCAGAACGGCCGGGCGCCTTTTGACACGGTCTCGGCACAACCAGCGCCGAAGAACGATCCGTGCGGATCGTGCCGGACACCTCAACCTCTCGCTATACTCCACCGCTGCGTCGACGCCCCCGGGCGCGGGCGAACGCAGTCCCGACTTCCGGTGGAGAACCTTTCGTGCAGAAACTCATCACCATCGCATTTGCCCTGCTTCTCGCGCTCGCATGCGGGAAGAAGGAATCGGCTGTCCCGGTCACCGCTGAAACCACCCTGCCGTCTGGTGGAAGCGACCGGTTTGCCCGAGCCAGCGCAATCATCCGCAGTTCTCCGCCGCGAGAAGCGGCTGCAGCTTGTGACGATTACAACGCCAGTGACCTTCCGTCCGACCTCAGGGAACGCTGCGCCACTGCGCACGCCGAGCTTGCCCGCGAACTCGTGGACAAGGGCGATGTCGAAGGCGCGCGGAAATCTCTGGAGCGGGCACGCGCCGAGGGCGCTCCGGCTCACCGGCTCGGCAGCGTTGAACGAGCAATCAAGGACGAAGAGGAAAAAGCGGCGCTGACCGCCGGAATGGCGCGACGCGACGCGGTCGCCTCCGACATCCGCAACGTCTTTCAGTATCGAGGCATGGAAGTGCGCGTCTCCACCAGCGGGCAATACAAGCAGACGATCATCATCGAGTATCCATCCTTCGACGCTGAGTACGCTGGCCAGGTCAAGTCCGATTCGTACGTGATGGGTCCCATCCGCGATGCAGGATTCAAAGAGGTCATTCTCGCCGACGGGTCCTCGTTCTCCACCAGTTGGAGAGTGGAGTGAGTTCTCGGCAGTCGTGACCGTCGACCCGTTCTTCGATCACGAGTGAAACGAAGCGACCTGAGCCGGCGCAGAGTTTTCTCGCATGCTTCACCGCGAGAAAACTCGGAGCGCGGTCGCGATGAAGCTGCGAGGGCGCACTCCGCCGGCTTCTAAGAAACTCCCAGTATTAAAGCCAGTTTAGAGGCAAGCGGGCGACCCGCCCGCTGAGTCGAGAGCGTCGAGCTCTCGACGTCCTGTTGATTCTAGGGACCTTGAAGAGCAGCCCGGAAGTCTGAGCATCGTGAGGTTAGAGAGGGCGTCGCGCGCTCGACGCGCACGACTCAGCGGGCGGGTCGCCCGCTTGCCATTAGGATTGCCAGGTTTCTTGCCTCAGTCGCCGCGAAGCGCGGTTCATTGGCTCAGGATGACAGTCCAGTTCCTGCCTCGATTCACCCACTAAAACCCGGAAGTTCCAAGATTCAGTAAACTCCCGCCCTCTTGACCTCTCATCCACACGACGAGCGAACGGAACGGCGCACGTTCGCGACCCTGGCGATCATCGCCGCCCTGCTCCGGATCGCCCTGCTCCTGCGATACCGGTTCGATTCGGACGAGTCGCAGCATCTGCATGTGGCGTGGGGATGGACCGCGGGCCTCGTCCAGTACCGCGACCTCTTCGACAATCACGCGCCGCTGTTTCACCTGATCACCGCACCCATCGTGGCCCTTTCCGGCGAGCGCGCGAACCTCCTGATTGTGATGCGCGTCCCGATGCTCGCTCTCTTCGGCATCGTTCTATGGGCCACGTATGTACTGGCCTCCCGCCTCTGGTCGAAACGAATCGGCGCGTGGTCAGCGTTGGCACTTGCGCTCTTCCCGCCCTTCGCGCTCAAGTCGATCGAGTACCGCACCGACAACCTCTGGGCCGCGTTCTGGATGCTCTCGCTCGTCGTTCTCACCGGTGGTCCGCTCACAGCGCTGCGCCTCTTCGCCGCCGGCCTCATCCTCGGCGCCGCCCTGGCCACGTCGCTCAAGACGCTCCTGCTCGTCGCGGCACTGGGCGTCGCGGCCGCGATGACGATGTCAATCAAACGTGAGCAGATCGCCGCCCCGCGACGACTGCTCGCCGCCGTTGCGGGACTGGCGGTGCTTCCTTCCATCCTCATCGCAGCATTCGCGGCAATGGGCGCGCTCGACGAGATGAGCTGGTGCGTCGTGCGATTCAATGCCTTTGCAACCGCACAGCCCTGGCAGCTCTGGGGCGGGCGCCTCCTCTGGCCACTCCTGATCCTGACACTGTGGCGTCTCACTCCACGGTTTCGCGAAGTAGACGCCTGGCGGCTCTGCCTCGCGCTCACGACAGCCATCTGCGCGATCACGGTCCTTTGTCTCTGGGCCCTCATCACGCCACGCGATTTCCTCGCGCTCATGCCGCTGCTGGCCATCTTCGCTGCCACAGCACTGCTGCGCGCAGAGCGTCCGTGGAAGGCGGCCACGATCTACGGCGTTCTCGCCCTCGTCGCCACCTTCTATTACGCCGACCGTCTCGAGAACCGCACGGACGAACAGGTCACCATGCTGGACCAGGTGCTGCGCCTCTCCCGGCCGGGCGAGCCATTGATGGACATCAAGGGTGAAACCATCTTCCGGCGACGTCCGTTCTACTACGCGTTCGAAGCCATCACGCGGAAAGCGATGCGCGAGGATCGCATCCCCGACACGGTCGCGCAGTCGATGATTCATGCACGCTGCTACGTCGCACAGGCGGACGGCCCGTTCCTCCCCCCGCTCGGACGGCAGTTCATGCGCCGCAACTACATCGACATGGGCCGCATCCGCGTGGCCGGGCAATGGATCGGGGACGAAGGAAACTTCACCATCGCCATCCCGGGTGAATACATCGTCGTCAGTGCGGACGGCGCAGCACGAGGTCTCCTCGATGGGAATGCCGCACCCGGACCACGAACCCTAGCAGCAGGAGCCCATCGATTCTCACGCAGCACTCCCCGCGAACGCCTGGCCGTGATGTGGGCTCCTGCCTTCGCCCGCGGCGGCTCACCGTTTCACCTTCGTGATCTCGATTTTTAATTTCGGTTCCTCGGTTCCTGAGTTCCTCGGGGTTCCTCGGGGGAGTTTGAAGCTGACCGGGAACGCGGCTGCGATCGATTCGACCTTCCCACAAATTCAAGATTCCGACTCCTCCGAGGAACCCCGAGGAACTCCGAGGAACCCGAGGAACTTCCGAAATGCGTATCATCGTGAGACACCATGACGCCTGACGACGCGGAGCCGACTGAGGCCACTCCGATTCGAGGGGCGGAGGAGACTCCGACGCAAATCATGAGCGACGAAGGCGCTGCGCGTGCGTCCGTCGTCGCTCCCCAACTCGCACCCGGCACGGTGCTCGGTCAGCGCTATCGCATCGTCGCGCCGCTCGGCGCTGGCGGCATGGGTGAGGTTTACCGTGCGGACGATCTGCGGCTCGGGCAGACGGTGGCGTTGAAGTTCGTGTCGCGCGCGCGCCCCGATCTCAACCGTCAGTTACTCGAGGAAGTCCGCATCGGGCGCGAAATCTCACACCCCAATGTCTGCCGGCTCTACGACATCGCGGAAGTGGACGGCCACATCTTCATCAGCATGGAGTTCATCAGCGGCGAGGACCTCTCGTCCCTGCTGCGTCGTGTCGGAAGGCTCCCTTCCGAACGAGCCATCGCCGTGGCAAGACAGATCTGCGCAGGGATCGCGGCGGCGCACGATCATGGGGTGATTCACCGCGATCTCAAGCCGGCGAACGTCATGATCGACGGCCGTGGACGCGCGCGCATCACCGACTTCGGCCTGGCGATCGTCGAAGACTCCAGCGCGCATCATGTGAATGCGGGAACGCCGGCGTATATGGCTCCCGAACAACTCGCTGGCCACCCAGCCACCGTGCAGAGTGATCTCTATGCATTCGGCCTGATTCTGTACGAACTGTTCACCGGAAAGCGTGCCTTCGAAGCGAAGTCGACGAGGGAGTTGATCGCGAAACAGCGCGCGTCGGATTTCGAGCAGCCATCCATCGCTGTCAAAGACGTGCCGGCGATGATCGAGCAGGTGATCGTTCGTTGTCTCCATCCCGATCCTCTCTCACGCCCCGTTTCCGCAGAAACACTGCTGCACGATCTGCCGGGCAGCGACGCGCTCACTGCGGCAGTCGCCGCTGGCGAGACGCCATCGCCGGAAATGGTCGCCGCGGCGGCGGAGCGCGGCGCTCTGGCTCCACTCACAGCGTGGATCATGCTGCTCCTCGTGTTGACGGGACTGATCTCCTCCGCGCTGCTTTCGAAACGGACCACGCTCTACGGCCACGTGGGCGCGATCAAGGCGCCGGAAGTACTCCAGGAAAAAGTGCGGGCAGTCGTCGATGCCGCTGCGCCCGGATTGACGCGCGCCGACACATCAACCGAGTACGTCGAAGATGACGCTGAGGGCACAATCCAGTTCCGCCATCGGCAAAGCCCTCGCGTGATGCGTCCAAAGAACGCGGCGCGCCGTGTGGTGAATGGTGATCCACCGAACTCGGTTCCCGGAATGGTAAGCGTGACTCTGCTCGCGGACGGCCGGCTCCGCGAACTGATGGTCGTGCCTCCGTCGAATCGCAAGGCGGCGCTGTCGGTCACCTCCTCCCCCTGGCCGGTGCTGCTGTCAGCAGCCGGGTTTGACGAGAAACGACTGACCGTAGCGACCCCGATGCGGACGGCGCCGGTGGACTCCGATGAAAAGCGAGCCTGGACGGATCCGCAGAGCGGAAAGCGGATCGAAGGGGCGGCGTATCAGGGGAAGGCCGTCTGGTTCTCGGTCGGAGGCAGGGAACCCGAAGCGCAACCAAGGCAACGATCGCTCGAAGTCAACCAGATCTCGTTCCTGATGGTCATCGCCTTTCTCATCGCCATCCCCATCGCAGCGATTCTGCTGGCCTGGAGAAACGTCGCACGCCGGCGGGGGGACTTTCGCGGCGCATTCCGCTTCGCCGCCACACTCCTCGGCCTCTCACTCCTGGGCATGACGCTGCGGGCACATCACATGATCGAGGATCCAATCTTCGAGTGGACAGTGCTCTCGAACCTCGTCGCCACGTTTACCTTCTGGGCTGTGGTGAGCTTCCTCTGCTACATCGCGGTCGAACCACTGGTCCGCCGGCGATGGCCCCAGATGTTGATCTCCTGGGCGCGTTTACTCGATGGGCGCTTTGGCGATCCGATGATCGGCCGCGATCTGCTGGCCGGCGCCATCGGTGGAATCCTCGTCATCACTGTGTGGCATCTCACCGCGCTTTGGGGAGGTGCCGAGCCAATCCAGCTCTCAGCCTTTCCGCGCTCTACCATCGTTCCGCTGACTTTCGGCGGAGGACATCTCGTGCTGTCGGCAATTCTCATCGCCATCTTCGAAGCAATGATGAGAAGCATCGGCGCCGTCATGTTGCTGATCGTCCTGCGTGGTCTGCTGCGCAACGACGCAGCGACAAGTGTCGTTTCCGTGGTTCTGCTCACGCTCTCGTTTCTGGGTGATGGAAACGGCTCCATGGCCGCCCGTGCGATCTACGCGTTGATCTGCGCGCTCGTCGTGGTCGCGGTCCTTCGCAGGTTCGGACTCCTGGCGCTGATCTCGGCCGGAGTTTTCGTCGCGACGCTGTGGCGAGTTCCGATCACGCTCGATCGATCGCATTGGTACTTCGCGGATTCCATCATCGCGCTGGTATTTCTGGCCGCGATCGCCATCGCAGGGTTCATGCTCTCGACGACCGGGCAGCGGCGCTTTCCGAGACTGGTCTTCGAGGCCTGAAGTTCACTGCTTTACAT
>JBKJVD010000159.1:0-8961 GCA_046590585.1 Thermoanaerobaculia bacterium
CAGTCGATGCACTTGCTGCGAAGGGCATTGCGTTCGAAAGGTACGACAGTGACCAGCTCGAGACCGACGCGAAGGGCATCGCGCGCGACGCCGGTCCCACGATCGCCTGGTTCAAGGATCCGGCCGGCAACTTCCTTTCGGTCGTGAAGCCGAAGTAGTCCGCGGTCTTTACTCCGCGAGCAGCAGACTGCAGCAGGTCAGCGCGCCCTCAGCCCTCGCTAGTTCTGAGACGTCGAGCGTGCGCGGCCGCAGGCCGTGCGCCTCGAGCCGCCTGCGCGTCTTCGGAAAGGCCTCGGGGAAGAGCAGCACTTCGCCGATCAGCAGCCCGTTCGCCGCTGACGGCTCGGCGGGGTCGACCTCGATCAGGCTGAAGCCCTCGAACGCCGCGATGTCGATCAGGTCCAGGTTGACGAGCAGCGTCGACACTGACACCTGGCTCACGGCAGACTTCAGGTGGAGCACGCCGTCCACCTGCACCGAATCGACACGGTAGCCAAGCGGCTCGACGATCGCCCGAAACTGTTCGACGCCGTCCTTCGTGGTCCTGCCGGAGCGCCCGATGAAGATCCGCCGCCCGACTCTCAGTACGTCGCCGCCATCGATCGTGCCCGGGGACTCGATGAATGCCAATCGTCTCCACGGCCGCAGGGCATCCGCCACCGACGCAGTCTCCGTGCGACGCGACTCCGCGCCGGGGCGCGTGATCACCGCCACTTCATCGAGCACGACGGCCGCGTCCTCCACGAATACAGAGTCGGGCAGCTGGGGCGTGGCGGCGATCCGTTCGACTCGACATCCGGCATCGCGCAACGCTGTTTCGTAGGCCGCGTGCTGCGCTGTAGCGAGGACGACATCGATCGGCGTTCGCGCGAGGTGGGTCAGTTCGCAGCTGCTGATCGTTGCAGGAACCGCGCGTGTGAAGGCAACGAAGGACATCGACGGATTATCCTCCGAGCAGCAGGCTCACGCGATGTTGCTCGCAAGTCCGTGCCGGGATCGCTAACCCGCATTTCTCACAGACCTCTGCTACGACAGCCGGGAGCGGCCTGCCTGCTTCGTTGCCCAACGATTTCGCTCCTCGACATAGCGCCGACTATGCCTTCGTCGCAAAATCGTCGTGCGCCTCGCATTCAGGCCACTCTCGGCTGTCTCGCGACGAAGGCCTGTGAGAAATGCGGGTTAAGATCTCCGCTTAGGAGTTCCGTTCAGATGGTCAACCTTGAAACATCCCTCACCCGCCAGCTTGGCATCGAGCTGCCGATCATCGGCGGCGCGATGTATCCGTGCAGCAATCCGGAACTGGTGGCCGCAGTTTCAGAGGCGGGCGGCATTGGCGTGGTGCAACCGATCTCGCTGACGTATGTGCATCGACACGACTATCGTGCCGGGCTTCGCTTCATTCGTTCGCTGACCTCGAAGCCGATCGGGATGAATGCGCTCATCGAGCAGTCGTCGACGACGTATCACGCGCGGATGATGCAGTGGATCGACATCTCGCTCGAGGAAGGGATTCGCTTCTTCGTGACTTCACTTGGGAATCCGAGGTGGGTCGTGGACCGCGTGAGTTCGGCGGGCGGTGTCGTCTATCACGACGTCACCGAGCGCAAATGGGCATTGAAAGGCCGCGATGCGGGCGTGCACGGACTGATCGCGGTGAATTCGCAGGCAGGCGGTCATGCCGGACCTCGCGACCCTCGCGCCCTGCACGATGAACTGGCTGACCTGGGACTTCCGCTCGTCTGCGCCGGAGGGGTCAGCGACGGTCCAACGTTTCGTCATGCCCTGTCGATCGGCTATGCAGGCGTGCAGATGGGAACGCGGCTGATCGCCACGACGGAGTGTTCGGCCCACGACGATTACAAGAACGCCATCGTCGATGCGAACGCGAGCGACATCGTGCTCACCGAACGGCTGACGGGCGTGCCGGTCGCAGTGATCCGCAACGAGTTCGTCGAGCGGACAGGAACGAAAGCCGGACCGATCGCGCGCTGGATGTTGCGGGGCCACAAGACCAAGCACTGGATGAGGACCATCTACGCACTCACGTCACTTCGGAAACTGAAGCATTCGCTCCACAAGGCCAGCGGCCGGGACGACTACTGGCAGGCCGGTCGGAGTGTCGCGGGTATCCACGAAGTGCTGCCGGTAGCGGAAGTGGTTCGACGAATGATCGAGACGCCGCAGGCGTGAACAGCGACACTCGACGAGTTCGTCGTAGTCAGGCTGATCGGTCGAACGTGCCATCGACGTAACTCGATCATGTACACCTCCTCCCGTCGCAACGGGAGAAGGTGGCCGGAGGCCGGATGAGGGCGCCCTCGTGGTGCACCCAGGTCGTCCGGATGAGAGAAGCAGCGCGGCAAGAAATCGTCGTATCCACTATGGCAGGAGGATCAACAGGGTTCCCTCATCCGGCCTCTGGCCACCTTCTCCCGCTGCGGCAGGAGAAGGGGAACTTGCATGAGTTCCGTCGCTTCCACCTGCGTCGGTATTCCGCGAGTCCCTTGACCTCAGATCGTCGCCCAGCGCGGGAGGAGGACTTCCGCCCACTGACTACCCGGATGTCCTAACTTAGCTGTAACTGACGCGGACCGCCGGTTGCTTTGCTTCTGGGTGTCCGATTTCCGCGTGCGGTGCGCAGGGTGAGCGCTGGCTCAGTTCGAGTGTTGAGAACTCACCCACCGGCACTCAGTCCGGGTTGCCGCGGCTTCGCAGTTGCTGACGCCAGGCCTGGAGGACTTCGTCGGCGCGCTTTTCACCGTCGACGTCGACATTCGAGCCGATCCAGATCGGAACGCCATCGCGCGTGATCCGTCGCGCCGAGGCGTGATGCCATCGATAGGTCTTGTCCGAACCGCGGAGGAGGCGAAAGTCGACTTCGTAGGGGTCGCCGGTCTGGATGGAATGCGTCCACTGCTCGATGACGCCAGGAACGTCGGCGGAGTGAAGGACGAACTGCCATCCCTCCCCGATCAGAGCTTCGCGTGACTTGCCGAAGTAGCCGGCCGTGAGGTCGTTGACGAAGGTCAATGCGCCCGATTCATCCGCGGTCCATATCTGCAGCTGCAGTGCGTTGAGCAATTCGTTCGGCATGAAAGGATCGTATCGGCGGTCGGCCGGCGTCGGTGCTTACGCTGCTGCGTTGTCGCGGGCCGGGCCGCGCTTGACCGAACGTGCCAGTCCGACCGCTTCGAGCATCAGGATCGCGTACCAGCCGAAGTCGATCTGCCAGAACTTCCACCCGAACTGCGCCGACGAGGGTTTTGCGTGATGGTTGCTGTGCCAGTTCTCGCCCTGGAAAAAGTGCAGGGGGCCCAGCCAGGCGATGTTCTGCGATGAGTCCTCACCAGGCTGGCGATCCTCGCGCATGTGGGCAATGCTGTTGACGAAACACTGCGCGTGCAGAGACGTCACGAGGCGCATGGCTCCGAGCCAGAAGAATGCCGGCACACCAAACGCCAATCCACCGAAGAGCGAGACGGCCAGCATCGGAATCTGCATCCGTCTCCAGAAGCGGTACTCGGTCTTGTCGAGATCGGGACTCCAGCGCGTGACCGGGACGTTACCCGCCTGCCAGAGCCACCGCAGGTGAGACCACCAGAAACCACCGATGGCGGGGCTGGAGATGTCTTCGACCGTTTCAACCTTCGAATGATGCTGGCGATGGTTTGCCGTCCACGAGTCGGGCGATCCCGATCCGTTGAACATGGCGAAGAAGATGAGCACGTGCTTGACGACCGGATTCAATCGAAGCGCCGTGTGGGCCAGTGCGCGGTGATAGCAGACAGTGACCGCGAGCCCGCCGATCCATCCCAGCGCGACCGTTGCCACGATGACGCGCCAGCCGGGCGTCGGGAAGAACACCAGCCCGATCAAGGCCAGGATGTGAATCCCGATGACGTAGAAAAACAGCGGGCGCTCCCCTTTGGAGACTTCCCACCACTTTCTGTTCCATGGCTCGCTGCCGAGGCTGGAAACAATGGGGGCATCGGGCGTTCGCGTCTTGCGAAGCTCCGGCACATCGATGTCGTGTGTCGCAGTGGTTGAAGTCATCAGTCACCTTTCAGGGTTGTCGACCTCGGCTGAGCACGAGACCAGACGCGGGAGGATAACATGCAGGGCAATTTCAAGAATCGGGCCGTACCGATGAGAGACGGCTTTTGGCTATTGGCTGTTGGCTGTTGGCTGTTGGGAGAGGCTGAAAACCGGCTGTTGGCTTCTGGCTGTTGGCTGTTGGGAAAGGCTGCTTCTGATAACGGCTGGGCTAGGCCTGTCGAATTGCGCGCAACCGCCTCTCCCAACAGCCAACAGCCGGCAGCCAACAGCCATCCGCTTTACACATCGCGGGGCGTTCTCTACACTCACCCCATCGGCGGTATCCAAATCACCCCGTCCCAAGGTCGAGGCTTCTATGAAATCGAGTCGTACTCAGGTGTGGCGTGTCGGGAGAGTCCTCGGTACAGGGGCGGTGCTTTTGTTTGGGTCATTCCTCCTGGCGGGCTGTGCGACCACCGTCAGCGTCACTCCCGGCGCACCGACCGCCCATCAGTCCGCGGCCTCGTCGGAAGAAGATGACTTCAGCCAGTTGATTGCCCAGCTCCGGCTCGACCTGAATCGTTCGAAGAGCCGGGAATTCACGGGACCGAAGAGCGCCGTAAAAAGCAGCTCGAACTCAGAGAAACCGAACCGCGAGTTTGCCGATCGCGCCAAGGCCCTCTTCGCCAGCATCGACAGCATCACCCTGATGATGCCGGTGGTCGGCGTGCGCGCATCCGATCTGTACAACAGCTGGGGTGATTCGCGCGACGGCGGCAAGCGGCGTCACCGCGGCATCGACATCTTCGCGAAGAAAGGCACTCCCCTCGTGGCTGTATCGGACGGGATCGTGAGCTATATCGGCGTCCAGCCGAAGGGCGGCAACTGCCTCTGGCTGACGACCGAAAACGGTTCCTCGTTTTACTACGCACACCTCGACCGCTGGGCACCCGGGCTCTACGAAGGAATGCCCGTGGCCAGTGGCGATCTGCTCGGCTTTGTCGGGAACACCGGAAATGCCCTTACCACGCCGCCACACCTGCACTTCGGCATCAACTCGAACGACGAGATGGTGAACCCGTATCCGGTTCTCTCCAGGGCCAACGTCGTCAGGACGGCCAACGCGCACGATGCGGTCGCCGGCCACTACGGCGGCGGCTTCGGCACGAAGTAGTCGCGTCCACTGATTCCGGCAGACTTCCGCGCCACAGTCCGGCCGAGTGAGTCGATCGATCTGCCCGTAGCCGGATCGGTCCATCCCAGGTTCAGTTCCTGGAGCGGCGCGAGGACGAAATTGCGCTCACGGTATCGAGGATGCGGGAGTGTGAGCGTGCGACCCCGGCGAAGCACGGCGCCGTAGAGGATCAGGTCGAGGTCGATGGTGCGGGGACCATTGCGCACGCGGCGTACTCGCCCTAGGCGCGCTTCGATCTCATGCATGCCGGCAAGCAGTTCGTCAGGCGTGAGTCGCGTCACGCCGGCGATGATCATGTTGAGAAAGTCAGGTGAACCGTGGGGGGCATCGATCGCCAACGTCTCGATGATCGGACTCTGGCGGACAACGCGGACCGTTCGGCCGAGTTCGTGGATGGCTCGCCGCAGAAGGTAATCACGCGGACCGAGGTTGCTGCCGATGGCGATGACGACGGGCGTCGCTGACATCACTCGTCGACGCTTATTTCGTTCGACAACTCGTCGCGATCGTCAGTCGCGAGCGGAAAAAAACCCGCGAGCGCTTCGCCCGCCTGCTGAATCGTATCGACGACGCCCTCGGTGAACCGGCCTTCCTTGAAACGAGCCGAGAGATGCGCCGTGATCCCGTCCCAGAAATCTGCCGGAACTTTCTCATTGATCCCGGTGTCGCCAAGAATCACGAACTGCTGCTCCTCGGAGGCAATGAAAAGCAGCACGCCGTTGCGGAGATCGGTCTTTGTCATGCCTAACCGTTCGAAGGTGCGCTCGGCGGTGCCGCGCGCGTTGCCGAGGCTCTTCGGCTGGATGTGAACACGGATCTCGCCCGAGGTCCGCTTCTCGGCCGCTTCGATCGCAGACGCCACCCGGGCACTATCGAGTTGCGCGAGGAAATCGTTCTGCTTCATCACCAGCCCCCTGTTGAACCGCCACCGCCGAAGCCTCCACCACCGCCGGAGAATCCGCCGCCGCCGCCGAAGCCACCACCGAACCCGCCGCCTCCCCCGCCGAACGTCGTCCCACCGCCACCGCCCATGAACAGCAGTGGCAGGCAGCCGCCACATCCGCCGCCGCGCGACCTGCGGAGCATTGGCAGGATGAAGACGAAAAAGATGACCATGATCACGACGAGAAAGATCGGATCGAATCCGCCGGCGGAACCGCCCGCGCCCGCCGGAGACTGCATCGGCTCGACCGGTGCCTCGCCCTTGCGGACCTGGGCCATGAGTGCGTCAGCACCAGCGTTGAGACCGCCCGCCCAGTCGCCGCGCTGGAAGAAGGGGGCCATCGTTTCCCGCATCACGCGCGAGGAGAACGCGTCGGTGATCGTTCCTTCGAGGCCGTAGCCGACCTCGACCCGGATCTTCTTCTCTTTCACGAAGACGAAGAGGATCAGTCCGTTGTCATACTTTTTCTGACCGACCTTCCACTTCTCGGCCGCCCGCATCGAGAAGTCTTCGACGGGGTCGCCATCCAGTGAAGGAAGCGTGTAGATGATGAATTGCGCCCCGGTCTGCTGTTCGAACGCCGCGAGTTTCTGGTCGAGGGCCTGAGCTGCAGCAGGATCGATGAGCCCGGCGGTGTCGGTCATCCACCGAGTGGGAGGCGCCGGAACCTCCAGCGCCGCAACGGATCGCGGAAGGAGCATGAAAAGGAACGCCGCGAAGATCGCGGCGTTCCTGAGACTGAATTGTCTGTGCACTGGAACCTGGGCCGCCAGCGTCACTTAGCGGTGGAGGTGTTGAAATTGAAGTCGACCTGGGGAGCCTGCTGTGAACCAGCCACACCCTTGAAGTACGCCTTCTGCTTGAAGCCGCTCATGTTGGCCACGAGGCTGGCGGGGAAGCGGCGCACGGCGGTGTTGTAGAGCTGCGCTGATTCGTTGTAGCGCTGGCGCTCGACGGCGATCCGGTTTTCCGTCCCTTCGAGCTGCGACTGCAGTTCGAGGAAGTTCTGGTTCGACTTCAGGTCGGGATAACGCTCCACGACGACGAGGAGGCGTGACAGGGCGCTCGACAGTCCGGCCTGGGCGTCCGCGAACTTCTGCATCGCATTCGGATCGTTCGGCAGGGCAGCAGCAGTTCCCGGAGGACCCGACGGAGCCTGAACCTGGCCGACCCGCGCGCGAGCATTCACGACTGCCTCGAGCGTCGATTTTTCGAAGTTCGCCGCACCCTGAACCGTGCGCACGAGGTTGGGAATCAGGTCGAAGCGCCGCTGGTACTGGCTCTCTACCTGGGCCCACTGCTGGTTGACCTGCTCGTCGAGGCCGACGAGGTTGTTGCGGACGCTGACGAAATAGCCGCCAACAATCAGAAGGAGAAGTACGAGACCACCGACACAGCCGAGCAACCCGAATTTGCGCATGCAATTCTCCTTAGCGGACTTCGCGCCTAGTAATCTTCTTCTTCCTCTTCCTCGGCGTCAGCTTCAGCGCCAGGAGCGGCTTCTTCCTCTTCATCGCCTTCCGCGGCGGGCGTTTCGCTTTCGCTCGCGAAGTCGTTGTCTTCCTCTACGGGAACTTCAACGATACGCCGTCCACGGCCGCTGGTGATCAGCGGCGTCTCTTCCGCTTCGCGCTGGTCGGCGCCACACTTCGGGCACAAGGGAACGGGCTTGTCGAGGTCGTAGAACTTCGTGTGGCAGCTGTAGCAGGTGTACTTCTTTCCAAGCTCAGGCATTTGTGGCGTATCCCCCGTCAAAAGCGGCGACAAAGTAGCACCCGCTCCAGGTCGTGTCAACGAACGCCGAGTGCAGGCTGGTGAAGAGAAAGCGGCGGATGCATCGCTGCATCCGCCGCTCGTGCAATGCATTTTCGATGCGCGTCAGCGCGTCCCGGGCCGTGCCTCGGCTGCGCGAGAACCGGCGGCGCCGGTGTCACCCGTGCCGCGACGCACGCGGAGATCCGCCGCGTTTACTGCCAGCTTCTGAGCTTCAGGGAAAAGTTCCAGCGCTTTCTCCAGTTGCGTGTCGCCAAGGAGACGGAACGGATACGAAGCGTCGTATCCGTACTTCGCAGCGATGATTTCCGCCTTGATCGAACGCTCGAGAAACTTGCGATCGTCCGGCTTTTCCAGAGCGGCCCGGATGTCGTCGATCGGAGCGAAGTCTTTCGCCGCAGCCGTCCGCGTAAACTCTTCGATCATGGCCGGGCTGACGACCAGCTCACGGGTCAGGTCCGGATGCGCCGCGGCGTATTCGACGGCGTAATTGAAGATCGCGCTGCGCACTTCGAGAATCTGCATGGTGCGAGTGAGCGTCGCCTGCTTGACGATATGGTCGGGAGTGATTCCTCCGCCGCCGTAGACGATCCGCCCGGTGTCGGTCTTGAACTGCTTGCGATCCTTGAGCGGGACTTCGCTCGCGGCGCTGTCGTCGGCGACGTAGTAATCGTAGAACGACGTGTAGTCGCGCTGGATGTTGCGGCCAGAGGGCGTGTAGTACTTGGAGGTGGTGAGGGCGAGGCCGGCTCCGTACTGCAGCGTGTAGACGCTCTGCACGAGACCCTTGCCCCAACTCGTCTCACCGATGACCAGTCCGCGGTCATGGTCCTGGATCGCGCCCGACACGATCTCGGACGCCGAGGCGCTGCCACGATTGACGAGCACGACGAGCGGGACGTTCAGGCGATCGTGCTTGCCGGGCGCGGTGTACTCCTGAATCGAGTCAGGGGTCCTGCCTTTCGTGTAAACGATCATCTCGCCCTTCTCGAGGAAATGGTCGGAGACGCCGACC
>JBKJVD010000234.1:0-9585 GCA_046590585.1 Thermoanaerobaculia bacterium
TTCGAGGGAGCGAGGGCTGGGAGGGAAGCTACTCAGGGACGGAAGGGAGTCTCATCCCTCGCGGACCGACACGCCGTCCGGGCTGCAATCCCAAGGGTGAAAGGTAAGATGCAACGATGAGCGACGACGATCTGAAGGCTATGTTCGACGCGTTGCGGCAGCAGAGCACTGCTGCCCACGCAGAGACTCGCCGCCTCTTCGAGACGACGGCAGAGAGCCTGCGTCATGAGATCCAAAGCGTCGCGGAAGGTGTGACTGGCACACGCGAAGCGCTTTCGCGCGAAACGGGGAGTCTCCGTGAGGAAGTGCGGCGAACTGCATCCGAAACACAAGCGATGATTAAGTTCTCTCTCTCCGAACTCGATCGTCGAATGAGTGCCATGGAAGAGACGCAGAGCAAACAGGAAGACGCAATCGCCAATCTTCAGTCGCGCGTCGGGCGCCTCGAGGAAACGACGCACTGAGTCCGGCGACCAGATTCCAGGCCGACTTGACTCTCAATCCCCCGATCACCAACCTGCGAACACGGCCGCGAGCGTCCCGGAAGGAAGTGCGACATCACCGTGAATCCACCAGATCCAGACGTGAGTGTCCGGCAGGATCACTTCGAGGATTCCCACTCCGACTCGTCGACCGCGGGACCGAACGGATCGATGAGAAGCACCGGCAGTTCTCGCAACGGATACGGCGGAGTGACTGGCTCTTCGAAGTGGACCGTCACTTCAACGCTTTGACCGGCTTTGACGGGAACGTGCTCGATGACGATTTTCCCGTCATGAAGCACGACCACCTTGAACTTGCGCTCCTTCATGAATCTCTCCGCGCCGAGGATACCTCGGTCGGTGATCGAAACCTACGGGGCAACGCGTCACGAGGGAACGGCCGCGTAGAACTCGATGATGGCCTGGTGGGCGATGACGACGGACCGGCCAGCGATGCCCTGTCTCCGGAGATCAGTGGCGATCGCTGTTTGCGAGGGTCGCGCGGATCGAACCGGTAGACGAGGGTGTTCGTGTCAACGAGTGTGACCACGTGTATAGAGGTCCTCTCGCGTCCAGCCGCGATCGGACGCGTCGGCCATTCGTCTACTGCGGTTGCGCTTCGCCTGCCGACTCGTGGCGTCGTCGAACGAACCCAACTTCTCCTCGAGCGTCGTGGATCGGCCCGCTTTCACCGGACTGACGCAGAGTTCCTGGCCAGCAAGGTGCCAGTCAATTTCGTCCCCTGGCCTTACTCCCAGCCGGTCCGCAAGCGCCTTGGGGATGGTTACCTGATACTTACTGCTCACCTTACCCACAGCCTAACGTTAGCAGACCTTGGGGAAGGCGCAGGTCGCTGTCGCCCCGTGACTCCTCGGGTCAATCACGTCGCGTCGGGGATGGCGCTTCGCTTTGATTACACTGTCACGCCATGCGTAACGTCGGAATCGCCGCGAAGGTCTCCTCTCCGGCAGCGCTCGAGTACGTGACCGGCGTCGCGCGCGATCTGCGTGCCCGCGGGATTCGCGTCTGGTTCGATGAATCGACAGCCGCAGCAATTCATGATTCCGAGCCGGGCGTGCCGAAACTCTCGCTCGGCGATGGATCGGATCTGCTGATTACATTCGGCGGCGACGGCACACTGCTCTCCGTGGCCCGGCACGCCCCCGGCCACGTGCCGGTCCTTGGCGTGAACATGGGCACACTGGGGTTCCTCACCGAGATTCGACTCGAAGAGTTTCAGTCAGTCATCGAGCGGGTGTTCGAAGGCGACTATGTCGTCGAGCCGCGCGCCAGGTTCGACGTCACGGTCTTCGGCCCGTCCCACGACGACAGGAAGATACGCGTCCTGAACGACGTCGCCATCAACAAGAGCGCGCTCGCTCGCATCATCGAGATGCGCATTCATGTTGCGGGTCTTTTCGTGTCGACGTTCCGCGGCGACGGGCTGATCATCTCCACCCCAACCGGATCGACGGGCTACAACCTCTCAGCCGGCGGACCGATCATCTATCCGACCATGGGAGCCATGACCGTGACGCCGATCTGCCCGCACATGATCACGAACCGGCCACTCGTGCTCCCCGACGAACTCGACATCGAGATCGCAATCACACGGCCCAGTGACGACCAGGAGATCTACATCACCCTCGACGGCCAGGAAGGGTTCCCACTGCAGGAACACGACCGCGTCTGCGTGAAAAAATCCGAGCAGCGCGTATTGCTGATCCAGTCGCCCGACAAGAATTACTTCGACGTGCTCCGCTCGAAACTCAAATGGGGCGAAACCTAGCGGCGCACCGCGGTTACGATGACAGCGTGCTGCGCTCGATTGGATTGGCTGCGCTTCCTTTCGCATTCTGCTTGAGTTGTACGATCGCGGCTCCGCCGGGAGACCATCGCGTGACCACCACACCTGCTTCGCTGTTCATTGCCGGCCACGCGCTCATCGGGGCCCGGCAGACCCTGGGAAACAATGTCGGCATTCTGGTGCGAGATGGCAGGATCGCTGAGATCGGCGATGCCGCCGCGATGCGAACCGCACACGCCGATGCGCAGATTCAGGACTACTCCACGGCCACGCTGCTTCCAGGCCTCATCGACGCGCACGGGCATCTGTACGGACTGGGCCTGGCACTCGATACCGTCGATCTCGTCGATACGCATTCCTTCGATGAGGTCGCGCAGCGGATCGCCGACCGTGCGAAGGGCACGTCGTCCAGCGAGTGGATTCTCGGTCGCGGCTGGGATCAGAACGACTGGCCCGACGCCGAGTTCCCGACTGCGTCCGCGCTCGACCAGACCATCTCCGATCGTCCGGTCTGGATGAAACGGATCGACGGCCACGCCGGCCTCGCCAACAGCGCCGCCCTGCGACTGGCGGGAATCACGCGCGACACGCCCGACCCTGAGGGCGGCCGCATCCTTCGCGACCCTGCCGGCAACGCCACCGGGGTGTTCATCGACGCGGCCATGTCGCTGGTGGAGACGCATATTCCAGCGGTCTCGTTCGAAACGCGGAAGCGTCGCGTGCTTCGCGCAGCGGAAGCGATCGCCGCCAACGGGTTGACCGGGATGCACGACGCTGGCGCCGAGGCCGATACGATCCGGGCCGTGCGCGAGTTGATTGACGAGGGACGCTTCCCGATCCGCGTCCAGATCATGGTGGGTGACGACGCGAAGCTCGTGGACGAGTGGTTCGCACGAGGTCCTCTCATCGGCTACGGCAACCGCCTGACCGTCCGCTCCGTGAAGCTCTACGGAGACGGCGCGCTCGGCAGCCGCGGCGCCGCCATGCTGGCTCCGTACTCTGACGACCCGTCAAACACCGGGCTGCTCACCGCCCGTCCGGAACACATCGAAGACATCGCACGCCGCGGTTCCAAGGCAGGGTTTCAGATCAACACGCATGCGATCGGCGATCGCGGCGTGCGCACCGCGATCGATGCTTATGAACGCGCCGGAATCCGCGCCAGCCAGCGTTTCAGGATTGAGCACTTTCAAATCGTCGCCCTCGATGACATCACGCGCGCCGCGCGCCTCGGCATCATCGCGTCGATGCAGCCGACGCACGCGACGTCCGACATGCCGTGGGCGGAACAACGCGTCGGAGCAGAACGGATTCGCGGCGCCTACGCCTGGGGTAGCGTTCTCGATGCCAGCGGCCGTCTCGCCCTCGGATCCGACTTCCCGGTGGAAGCGGTCAGCCCGTTCTTCGGCCTCTATTCGTCCGTGACCCGGCAGGATCCGCAGGGGCAGCCACCCGGCGGATGGCATCCGGATCAAAGGCTCACGCTGGCCGAAGCGATTCGAGGATTCACGATCGATGCAGCATGGGCCGCCTTCGACGAAGCAACTCTTGGTACGATCGAGCCGGGCAAGTTCGCCGACTTTACCGTCGTCGATGGCGACTTCATGAACGTGGCGCCTGCAGGAATCCACGACATCCGGGCGCGCGCGACCGTCGTCAACGGTGTCGTGGTCTGGTCGCGCTGATCGTCAGCAAAAGGAAGGTCTCATGGCGGAACAGAACAACAACTCGGTGCAACTCGGGTGCGGAACTCTCATCGTGATCGCGATCATCGTGGCGATCTTCTCCGGTGGCCGCAGCGACAACGAAGTGAAGAGGGAACTCCGCGACCTGAACCAGAAAGTGGAACTTCTCGAGAAGAAAATCGACACCCTCAACCAGCGGCTGGCCCAACCCCAGGCTGCACCGGTCGGACCGCGCTGATGTTCATCGGCCACTTTGCAGTCGGATTCGGCGCGAAACGGGTCGCGCCCGAGGTGTCACTCGGAACGCTGTTCATGGCGTCACAACTGGCCGACCTGATCTGGCCGAATCTCGTGTTGCTCGGGGTGGAGCGGTTCGAGATCCGGCCCGGCATCACGCGCGTGACGCCGCTCGATTTCACGCATTACCCGTATTCTCACAGTCTCGTCGCGGCTCTCCTGTGGTCGGTACTGGCGAGCGTTCTCTATTTCGCAGTGAGGCGCGGCCGGATCCAGGCGGCCGCCACCGTCGGCGTCCTGGTTGCCAGTCACTGGGTACTCGACGCAATCAGCCACCGGCCCGATCTCCCGTTGA
Source organism: Thermoanaerobaculia bacterium (assembly GCA_046590585.1). Classification (GTDB taxonomy): domain Bacteria; phylum Acidobacteriota; class Thermoanaerobaculia; order Gp7-AA8; family Gp7-AA8; genus JBKJVD01. Next base: position 4,567 of record JBKJVD010000234.1, read on the forward strand.
CGATCTCTGGTGAGGCGCGAATCGGACTCGGGTTATGGAACTCACTCGGTGCCACGATTGCGGTGGAGTTCATTCTTTTCGTGATCGGGCTGGCGCTCTATCTCGGCATCACGGTCCCGAAGGACAGGATCGGCCGCTACGGGCTGGCCGGGCTGGTTACGTTCCTGCTCGTGATCAATGCCCTCAATCTCTTCGGGCCACCGCCGCCGAGCGTGAACGCCGTCGCCTGGTCAGCACAGGCGGTGTGGTTGCTGGTCGCGTGGGGCTACTGGGTTGACCGTCATCGCGAAACCCGGCTTCGGTGACCCGGGAGATGAAGTGACGCTCGCGTCACTTCATCTCATCCTTCGTGATCGTCAAAGTGAGTCAGCGCGCGGAATTCCTGATACCGGTGAAGCACGTCGCCGAGCGTGATCTCGCGCAGTCGATCGAGTGAGAACTTCTCCACCGTGAATGACGCAAGCACGCTGCCGAAGACGATCGCTCTCCGGAGCTCGCGATCCGTCATTTCCTGCCTCGAGGACAGATAGCCGAGCAGGCCGCCGGCGAAGGTGTCGCCCGCGCCGGTCGGATCGAAGACAGTTTCGAGCGGATACGCAGGCGTAGCAAAAATCGCCTCTTTCGTCACCATCAGCACGCCGTATTCTCCGCGCTTGACGACGAGCGTCTTTGGCCCGAGTTCGAGAATCGCACGCGCGCCCTTCACCAGGCCGGCCTGGCCGGTAAACTGCTGCACTTCCGCTTCGTTGATCACGATGAGGTCGACCTCGCGGAACACGCGCTCGAGCGATTCCTTCTTCGAGGTGATCCAGTAGTTCATGGTGTCGAGCGCGATCAGCCGCGGCTTCTCTACCTGGCGCAGCACTTCGAGCTGAAGCTCAGGATCGATATTGGCGAGGAAGAGCACCTCGGATTTTTTCTGATCGGCCGTCAGCTGAGGATTGAAGTTCGCGAAGACATTGAGTTGCGTGTCGCGCGTCTTCGCCACGTTCAGGTCGTATCCGTACTCACCACTCCAGAAAAACGTCTTCGCTCCAGGCACGCGCTGCAGCCCGTCGATGTTGATGTTCCGGTCCTGAAAGACCGCAACCTCCTCATCGCCGAAGTCATCGCCGACGACCGCCACGAGATCGACGTGCGTGAAGAATGATGCGGCTACCGAAAAGTAGGTCGCCGATCCGCCGATGCAGCGGTCGACCTTTCCGAACGGAGTTTCGATGGCGTCGAATGCGACGCTTCCTACGACGAGGATGCTCATTGGTCAGCTCTCTCTTGGTTTGATTGCACGCGCTGCCGCGGCGGCGGCGCGAGATTAGCGGGTGGCCGTTCCGATGGCCAGTGTTTTCCTTGCCCGCTCGGGCCTGTTCCTCGGTTCCTCGGAGTTCCTCGGTTCCTCGGGTGCTTGGAATTGATCCCGAGGAACCCCGAGGAACTGCCTTGCCGAGGAACCCGAGGAACGCAAAACAAACGTTACTTCGCCAGATCCTGATTCAGATAACGCCCGACGATGGCGTCGAGGTCCTGCTTCGCCTTCTCCGGGATCGCCGCAGGACTGGTCATGATGGCGAAGCGTAGCGCGTTTGCGCAGCCGCAGCTGCGAGAGCGCGCCGCGACCGCGCTGATCGAGCGACGAAGGATGCGCTGGGCCATTTCGGCGTTCGCGCGCAGGTAGCCGAGGATCTGCTCGACGTCGACGTCGTCGTGGGCCTCGTGCCAGCAGTCGTAGTCAGTCACCAGGGCCATCGTGGCGTAACAGATCTCGGCCTCTCGAGCCAGCTTTGCTTCCTGCAGGTTCGTCATGCCGATGACATCGACACCCCAGGTGCGATAGAGGCGTGACTCGGCGCGGGTCGAGAACTGCGGACCCTCCATGCAGAGATAGGTGCCGCCGCGATGCGCGCGCGCCCCCTCGCCTTTCGCCGATTCGTACATCAGGTCGAGCACGCCGCCGCAGATCGGATCGGCGAACGGGACGTGCGCGACGATGCCGTTTCCGAAGAACGTATCGACGCGGTGGCGCGTGCGGTCAATGAACTGGTCCGGAAAGACGATGTCGGTCGGGTGGTAATCCTCTTTCATCGAGCCCACCGCGCTGGCCGAAAGGATCGAATGCACGCCCAGCAGCTTGAATCCGTAGATGTTGGCGCGGTAGTTCAATTCCGATGGCAGCAGGCGATGACCGCGGCCGTGGCGGGCCAGGAAGGCGACGCGATGGCCGTCCACCTCGCCAACGATGTAGGCATCTGAAGGCGCGCCGAACGGGGTCTCGAGGTGGCGCTCATACAACACCTTCATGCCGGCCATCTCGTACAACCCGGAGCCGCCGATCACACCAATCTCTGCGTTCATGATTTTCCCTTCTGCTCAACGTGACGCGGGGCGGAATCCGCCGATCGATCGTTCGATCGCTGCTCCGACCTTCAAGGCGAGATCGACGGCATCACGCCCGTCGGCACCACTCACCAGCGGCTGGCTGCGATCGCGCACGCAGGCGAGAAACGCCTCGTTCTCGGCCCGTAGCGGTTCCCTCTTCTGAACGTCGAGGTCGAATGGTTTCAGCACGCGCTGACCGCCATCGTCCACAAGCCGGTAGCCTTTGACTTCCTGTTCTTTTGTGTCGACCGAGATGTAGATGTCGCTGCCGAAGAATCGCTGTTTTCGCACACGGTCCTGCGAGACGCGGCTGGCGGTGAGATTGGCGACCGCTCCATTTTCGAGCTCGATGCGAACGTTGGTGATGTCGACCTTCTGCGTGAGTACGGCAACCCCCACGGCACGGACGTCGACCACCTTCTGCCGCAGCAGCGAGAGCACCAGGTTGATGTCGTGAATCATCAGGTCGAGGAGCACGTCGACATCGAGAGAGCGCGACACAAATACGCCGAGGCGTTCCGATTCGAAGTAGCGGATGTCCTGCATCAGCGGGGCAGCGGCGACGATGGCCGGGTTGTAACGCTCGACGTGGCCGACCTGGATGACGCGGTTTTTCGCGGCTGCCAGGTCGATGAGCCGGTTCGCATCATCCACGGTCGTGGTGATCGGCTTCTCGATCATCACATCGACGCCGGCTTCCAGCAGCTCGCGCGCAACGGCGTAGTGATTGGTCGTCGGCGTCGCGACGACGGCGCACTCGATCTCGGCTGCGAGCTGTGCGACGGAATCAAACCGTCGGATGCCGAGTGTGCGCGCCACTTCTTCAGCGACGGTGTCGCTCGGTTCGACGAACCCGACCACCTGCGCCTCGGCGATCTCGGTAAGGACGCGGGCATGCAGCCGGCCGAGGTATCCGGTCCCGATCACGCCCACTCTGACTGGTGACTGCTCGCTCATCGTGGCTCCTACCGGACGAAGCCGCGCTTGGAGCTCCGCGCGAACTCGACCAGATAACGCACTTCGGGGTAGGCATCAAATTCGGCCTCGATCCGCTCGAGGGCAATCTCACGCCGGAGATGCGAACGGATCAGGATGCGGTAGGCCTTCTGCAGAGCTTCCACCGTTTCGGGAGCGAAGCCTTTGCGCTGGAGTCCGATGCCGTTGATGCCGTACGTTTTTGCGGGGCGTGAACCAACGGTCTTGATGAACGGAAGCACGTCGAGCGTGGCGATCGTCGCGCCCCCGATGAAGGCGTAATCTCCGACCCGGCAGAACTGGTGCACGGCGCTGAACGCGCCGATCGTCGCATGATCGCCGACATCGACGTGACCTGCCAGCGTGGCGTTGTTTGCGAAGACGATGTTCGAACCGACGTGGCAGTCATGCGCGATGTGCGCGTATGCCATGAGGAAGTTGCTCGAGCCGATCGTGGTGATTCCGCCGCCACCCTGCGTGCCGCGGCTGATCGTCACGAACTCGCGGAACGTGTTGTCGTTGCCGATCGTGAGTTCCGTTCGCTCGCCGTTGTACTTGAGGTCCTGGGGAGGCGTGCCGATCGAGCATTGTCCGACGAAGACGTTTCGTTCGCCGATGCGGGTCGGCCCGTCGATCCGTGTGTGGGGGCCCAGCACGCTCCCGGCGCCGATCTGCACTGCTGCCCCGATCACGCAATAGGGTCCGATCTCGACGTCGGGGGCAATTACGGCATCCTGGCTGATCACTGCTGTCGAATGAATCTCTGCCATCGTCTTACTCCGGACGGTCGACCATGACGCTGAGGAGTTCGGCCTCGCAGACGACGACCCCCTCGACCTTTGCCACGCCCTTGATTTTTACGGTGGAGGCGCGCTTCTGCAGCACCTCGCATTCGATGATCAGCTGGTCGCCGGGCAGCACAGGCTTGCGGAATCGCGCCCGGTTTACGGCTCCGAAATAGAACAGCTTCCGGTCCCGGTCGTCGAGCTGGCTGAGGAACATCAGCGCCCCGCACTGCGCCATCGACTCGATGATCAGCACTCCCGGCATGACCGGCGCACCGGGGAAATGGCCCTGGAAAAACTGCTCGTTCACGGAGACATTCTTGAGGCCGATGATTCGTTTGCCCGGCTCCATCTCCAGCACACGATCCACCAGCAGGAGCGGGTAGCGGTGCGGCAGGAGCTTCATGATTTCACGAATATTGAGCATTCCGCTTCCTTGCGCTGAACCAGGGTCACTCATCGCTGCCTCGCTCCGTGTCGTTGTCGATTCCAATGTTTTCTTCCATCCGGCGGAGCCGCTTCGCGAGCGCAGGCAACCGCCGCATCCAGACTTCGCGGCGAGTGAACTCACCGAATGGAATGGCCGGGATGCCCATCACCTTCGAGCGTTCAGGAATGTCCTGCAGCACCGCACTCTTCGCTGCGATCTGCGTTCCCGCGGCGATCCTGAGATGTCCCGCCACGCCTGACTGTCCTGCGATCACCACGTAGTCGCCGAGTTCACTCGAGCCCGCAACGCCCGATTGCGAGACCAGCAGGCAGTGCCGGCCGATCTTCACGTTATGGCCGATCTGCACGAGGTTGTCGATCTTCGTGCCGATCGGCCATAACGTGAAGATCGGCCGGCACTGCCTGCTGGTCTCGCAATCGGGCGTTGCGGGCTCGA